>JBAUWG010000544.1:0-3084 GCA_049583675.1 Desulfobacterales bacterium
ATTCTAGGATTTGGGTTATTCAGGGCGCTCGATATCTGGAAGCCGTATCCGATTCGATACCTCGAAAGAAAGCTGCCCGGAGGCGTCGGGGTCGTCATGGATGACGTTGCCGCCGGCATATTGAGTAACCTGGTATTAAGACTTTTAATAGAAGCGATCTCAAAATTTTGAGATCGCTTCTATTAACCATATAGATGACATGATTACAAATAGTTGACCGGTTTGAATTCATCCGATACTTGAACTGAATCGATCGCACTGCAACATCAAAAAGGACATGACACCACTTTGAAAAAAACAAAATCTGTTCAAATTGACGAAGCCCGCCCTGCGAAAACCAAGAGCGGACTCAGGGAAAATATTGAGGCCATCCTCATTGCCATTGTGCTGGCGCTGTTTATACGTACTTTTGTCATTCAGGCGTTTAAAATTCCGTCCGGATCCATGAAAGAGACACTCAAGATCGGAGATCACATCCTGGTCAATAAATTTATTTACGGGATTAAGATTCCATTCCTGCAGACCACCCTCATTCACATCACAAACCCGAAGCGCGGGGATATTGTGGTGTTTAAATTTCCCGAAGATCCCAGCAAGGATTTTATCAAGCGGGTCATCGGCGTTGCCGGAGATGTCATTGAAATCCGCAATAAAAAAGTTTATGTGAACCATAAGCTGTTGAAGCACGATCATGGGATTCACACGGATTCCTATGATTTCCCCGCAAGCGTACAGCCCAGGGATAATTTCGGACCGGTGGTCGTTCCACCCCATTCGCTTTTTGTCATGGGAGATAATCGGGATCAGAGTTATGACAGCCGATTCTGGGGATTTGTCCCTTTGAAAGCTGTTTTAGGTGAAGCGATACTGATTTACTGGTCGTGGGACAGTAAGACACACGATGTAAGATGGAACAGGATAGGGGAAATACTCCATTAAAAATTTTGGAAATAGGAATTAGAAATTAGAAAATAGGTAACCGCAAATGGACGCATATGTAATTAGAAGATTAGAAGGTCAGAAAATCAGAAGTTTACCCGCCTTCGGCGGCGCCAGAGGCGACCAGGGGTCGGTGGCTCTAAGACATGCCAGCTTTTTTACCTTCTCACCTTCTTTTCTTTCAGAAATTTTGTGTTTATTTGTGTTCATCTGCGGTTTCCTTACTCTCTTTTCTCTTTTCTATTTCCTAATTTCTGTCTTGATTAAATAAAGGTATGGCGCTTTCAAAAAAAGATATCCTGGATATGGAATCCCTTTCCGTTGACGAAATCACCCTGATTTTGGATACAGCGGACAAAATGAAGGAGATTTCTCAAAGACCCATTAAGAAAGTTCCGACACTGAGGGGCAAAACCGTTGTGCTTTTTTTTTATGAGCCGAGCACGCGGACGCGGACATCTTTTGACATCGCCGCCAAACGTCTGAGTGCAGACTGTTTGTCCTTATCCGCAAGCACCAGCAGCATGGTCAAAGGAGAAACCCTGATGGACACGGGACGGAACCTGGAGGCCATGAATCCGGATGTTATAGTGATTCGACATACCTGTGCAGGCGCACCGCATCTTTTGTCGAAAATATTGAAGTCTTCCGTCATCAATGCCGGCGACGGGATGCATGCCCATCCCACGCAGTCTCTGCTAGACCTGATGACCGTCAGAGAAAATAAGCATAAAATATCAGGTCTTAAGATTGCCATCATCGGCGATATATCCCACAGCCGGGTCGCGCGATCGAACATTATCGGATTTACGAAAATGGGCGCGGATGTTGTTTTGGCGGGGCCCCCCACGATGATTCCCATGGGTATCGAGACACTGGGCGTTTCCATCACCTATCGCGTGGAAGACGCCATCGAGGATGCCGATGTGGTGATGATGCTCAGGATACAGAAGGAACGCCAGCAGCAATTTTTATTTCCCACGGAAAGAGAATATTCGATGGTTTATGGCTTGAACAACGCCCGGCTTTCAAAGGCCAAAGACGACGTGTTGATCATGCACCCGGGACCGATCAATCGAGGCGTTGAAATTGCCTATGATGTAGCCGACGGACCGTATTCGATTATTCTCGATCAGGTCACCAACGGGGTTGCCGTTCGCATGGCCCTTTTATACCTCGTGACAGGAGGAGCACATCATGCCGACACTGATTAGAGGGGGACGCGTCATCGATCCCGGGCATGTGAACGATATTCTGGATATTGTTATCAAAGATGGAATTATTGTCGATATTCAACAAAATGCGTTAGAAATAGGCAGCGACACGAATTTTAGTGTCATCGATGCTTCCGGAAAATGGGTCGTTCCGGGACTCATCGACATGCATGTTCACCTTCGGGACCCGGGGCAGGAATACAAAGAGACCATTGAAAGCGGCAGCCGGGCCGCGGCTTTCGGCGGATTTACCGCTGTTTGCTGCATGCCGAATACCCATCCGGTCAATGACTGCCGGCAGGTTACGGAATACATATTGGAAAAAGCGGCTAAAGCCGGCGCGGCCCGTGTGTATCCTGTTGCGGCCGTCAGCAAAGGGTTAAAAGGTGAGCATCTTTGTGAATACGGCGAGTTAAAGGAAGCAGGGGCGGTTGCGCTGTCCGATGACGGGAACCCGGTGACAAACAGCCGGCTCATGCGAAGGGCCCTGGAATATTCGACCCGGTTTAAATTGCCGGTGATCTCTCATTGTGAAGAATTGAGTCTGGCCGAAGGCGGCGCCATGAATGAAGGTGCCGTGGCCACTCGAATGGGGCTGCCGGGAATACCCAACGCCGCCGAGAGTATCATGGTGGTCAGGGATATCGCCCTTAGTGAATTGACGGGGGTTCCGGTTCATATCGCCCATGTCAGCGCCATGGAATCCGTCCGGGCCATCCGGGAAGCCAAAAGAAGAGGGGTGGCGGTGACCGCAGAGACGGCGCCCCATTATTTTTCACTGACCGATGCTTGTGTAAAGGGGTACGATACGAATGCCAAAATGAATCCGCCGCTGCGCACCGAACAAGATAGAGAAGCCGTATGCCAGGGGCTGGCGGACGGCACGATCGATGTCATTGCCACCGATCATGCGCCGCATTCTTTAATCGAA
>JBAUWG010000545.1:0-5265 GCA_049583675.1 Desulfobacterales bacterium
GAAAACACCCCGGCCCCTCAGGTTAATTAAGGGAGAAGAATAGATGAAAGCCGTTAAATTCAAAAAAACAGGATAATGGGATGAATTGAAATACAACGAGGTTGAAACGCCAATGCCGGGACCTTCGCAGGTCCGGGTAAAAACAGCCGCGATATCCGTCAATTTTGCCGATATCATGCTGCGCAAAGGCATTTACCTCGAAAAGCCCCCTTTTCCGGCAACACCGGGTCTGGAATGCAGCGGAACCATTGACGCGGTTGGAGAAAACATCAAAGGTCTGAAAGCCGGTCAACGCGTCATTGTTTTTGGACCGAAATGTTATGCCGAATATGTTTTGGCCGAAAGCGCCCAGGTGGTGCCGGTTCCCGACGGTATTGACCTGGATGATGCCGCCGCCCTGACCGTCAACTATCTGACCGCATACCATATGCTGCACAGCATGGCCGGCATCCAAAAAAGGCAGACCGTGCTGGTTTACGCGGCCGCCGGCGGGGTGGGAACCGCTGTTATCCAACTGGCCAAACCCGGCGGTTTTACCGTCATCGGATTAACCAGCACCAACGAAAAATCAGACTTCGCCAAAGATCAGGGGGCCGATTACGTTATCAACTACCGGCGGGAGGATGTCACCGCTCGCGTGAAGGAAATTACGCAGGGTATTGGCGTGGAACTGATCCTGAATTCCGTGGCGGGGAATACTTTTTCCAGGGATTTTGAGGTTCTCGCGCCGCTGGGCCAGATTATCTGGTTCGGCTTTGCCGCCGGCGCCCCGGAGAAGACCTTGACAGATCTTTTGCAAAGCGGTTTCAGAAAGAGTGTCGGCATCAGAACCTTTGTCATTTACAGCATCGCCCAAATGCATCCGGGCAAGATGAGGCAATCCTATGAGGTGCTTTTCAAGTACCTGAAAGAAGGCATTGTCAAGCCGCATATTTATGAACGAATTCCGCTGGAAGACGCGTCCCGGGCCCACCGGATGCTCGAGTCGGGGGCTGTAACGGGCAAGCTTATCTTAAAACCCTAACGGTTCCGATGGAACATTCCGCGGACCCAACCCATTGGTAATCCGACATGCCCATAAAGCATTCATGTGTTATTCAAGGGCTTCTTTGGGAACAATCTCCAAGGTTCGGCGGCTCTGGCCGCGAACGATATCGATATTGACCGGTTGCCCGATGGGCCAGTCCGAAAGGAAGCGATGCAGGTCATCGACGCTTTGAACGTCCGCGTCGTCGATGGCCACGATCAAATCCCCGGCGCGAATCACCGCAAGATCTGTGCCCGAATCCTTTCCGATCAATTCCGCGGAAAGGCGGGTGCCGTCGGTGAGCCCGACCATCAGATGCTTCGCGTTCCGTACCACGTGGTTGTTGGTCAGGATACAGCCGTCCGGCGCGATCACCACACCGGACCCGGCGCCGACCTGCTCGGCTTCTTGATGATATTGTTTTCCGCCGACCGTAATGCTGACCACCGCCGTCCCCACAGATTCCACCACCGATACCACTGCCCGGGAATACGCATCCAGCAATTTCATATCGCTATCGTTGGCCGGTCTGCTTTTTGCATCATCCATCGATCGCAGCGGGTCACTTGCGCCATTGACAAATTTGTGGATAGGTTTCATTGATGCTTTCATTGATCAGAATCCTTAAAATCCTGTATTGATTTCAAAATATAAAATATAGGTATTGATTTGAAAGATTCAAGAACCGACACTTTTGAGAAATTAAGGTTGTCAGAACGGGAAAAAAAGGGGGGTTTTTCAAAGGCCTATATGAAAGCACTTGCAGAGAAGATGTCTGAAAGGTAATATATTTTTTTCGTAATGTTATGTACGATGTCCCTATAGTCGGCTAATCCATTAAAAGGAGCTATTATGAAACGCTTATTGCCATTTGCCAAAAATGCGGCGAAATATCTGCCGATGTTTATCTTAACCCTTTTTTTCCTGTCTGCCTGCGCATCCCGCCCATATATCAAGGTCAATTACCAATTGCCGGATAAAATACCAAATGCGCCGGCGGTCACAAAGATCCGGTTGGGTGTGGTGGATCAGCGGGCCGAGCCGGACCCGCTTAGCGTCAGCGCCCGGGAAACGCTCAATAATTTTCACAACAGCTATATGCTGATCCTGGCGCCCCAAGGCAAAGACAGACCCATTGAAGGAATTTACGATCTAAAGACATTGTTCGAAACGGTTTTCCGAAAACGCCTGGATCAGATGGGAATTCAGGTGGTCGAAACCGACTCCCCGCAAATTCCGAAACTGGAGGTGGCGCTGACGGACTTTCATCTCAACCTAAAAGATTATAAATGGCATTTCAAGATGGCCTATGCCACCCGGCTGATGCAGGACGGAAAGGTCATTGTAAAGCAAAATTTCAGCGGAGAAACAGAACGGGTGGATGTCCCGGGCGTGGATGATTCCGGTACCGCGGTCAGCCAAATTTTTGCCGATTTGATCAATCAGATGGATATCGATGCGCTTTTGAGTAAACTGCCTCGGAAGTGAGTAGTGGAATATTCCGAGGATTATTTTTTTTCGCATAACCCCAGAGGAATAGGCTTCGCATTCCACGGAGCGCAGAGACTTGTCGGCCTCCGGCGGATTGGACAAAAAACCATTTATGGATAAACACTACTTCAATTTTCCCAGCAAAGCGCTGGCAATGGTGTTCTTCTGGATCTCCTTGGTTCCCTCATAGATCTCCGTAATTTTGGCGTCACGATAAAACCGTTCCACATCGTATTCGGCCATGTAGCCGTAGCCCCCCAGTAGCTGGATCGCCTCGTCGGCCACCTCCACGGCGGTTCGGGCGGCATACATTTTTGCCATGGAGGTCAGTTTGGGATCGATGCGGCCTTGGTCGAAATTCCAGGCGGCCTTGTAAGTAACAAGACGCGCCAGCTCGATCTTGGTGGCCATGTCGGCCAGCTTGTGCTGGGTGACCTGGAACGCGGCGATTTTTTGTCCGAATTGTTCGCGCTGTTTAACATAGGCGAGGGCGCGGTCAAAGGCGCCCTGGGCCGTTCCCAGGGCCTGTGCGGCGACCAGTATCCGGCTTTCGTCGAAAAACTCCAGCACATGATAGAATCCCCGATTCTCTTTGCCCACGAGGTTGGGCAGGGGCACCCGCACATCCTTGAAGTTGACCTCGGCCGTATGGGTCAGGGTGATGCCCATTTTTTCCCCGATGTCGGCGCTGGAAACGCCCGGCCGATCAGCCTCCACCAGAATGACGCTCAATCCCCGATGGGGAGGACTGGCGCCCGGATCCGTCCGGCAGAGGACATTGTAGAAACCCGCATACGGTCCGCTATTGGTGATGAAGGTCTTGGTGCCGTTGACGATCCACTCGCCGCCGTCTTTGATGGCCGTGGTTTCCACCGATGTGATATCCGACCCGTGGTCCGGTTCGGTGAACGCCCCGCAGGAAAGCATCCGGCCTTGGGCGACCTTGGGCAGCCATTGTTGCCGCTGCTCCTCGCTGCCGAAACGCAAAATGAGCTCGGAGGCGAAATCCGCAATGGCCGCACAGAGCCCTACCGTGGAATCTCCGCGGCACAGCTCCTCACAAACTAAAATTTTTTCCATGACCCCCAGGCCTTGGCCCGAATAGGTTTCCGGAAAGTGAATACCGATAAATCCCAGATCCGCGGCTTTCTTCCAGATGCCTGCGGGATACGCATGCGCTTTCAGCAAATCATGGATCACGTCTTTTTTGAACTCTCCCTTGACGAAATCCCGGACGGCTTTTTGGATCTCTTGTTGTTCTTTTGTCAGTTCGAACTCCATTGGACCCCCTTGATAGTTTGTTTTTTCATTGAAAACCTGGTGTTTTTGATCAGATCAGAGATAAATGACTTTGCCTTGAGGTTTCAGACTATCTCCAAGGCGCAGGCCATGGAAACCCCGCCGCCCCCGCATAAGGTGGCAAGACCCAGGGATTTGTCTTCCCGTATCATCGAGTGAATCAGGGTTACCATGATGCGGCATCCCGTGGCGCCCACCGGATGGCCCAGCCCGATTCCGGATCCGTTCACGTTGGTGATGTTTCGGTTCAGACCCAGCTCCCGCTCACAGCCGATGTACTGGGCGGCAAATGCTTCGTTGATTTCTACGAGCTCGAAGTCGGCGATCTTGAGCCCGCTTCGTTCCAACAAGTTGTGCACAGCGGGTACCGGAGACAACCCCATGACGGCCGGGTGACACCCTCCTCGGCCCACGGCCCGGACCCGGGCCAGCGGATGAAGCCCCAGATCTTTAGCTTTTTCTTCGGACATGATGACCATCGCAGCCGAGCCGTCGTTGATGCCGCTGGAGTTTCCGGCCGTGACCGATCCTGTTTGGGGAAGAAAGGCCGGCGGCAGCTTTTTCAGGTCTTCCATGGTGATGCCGGGACGAAAGTGTTCGTCCTTGTCGAAAACAATCGGCGGCTTCTTGCGCCGGGAAATTTCCACGGGCACGATTTCTTCGGCAAAAAGCCCTTCTTTCGTGGCCCGTTCGACGTTGTTGTGGCTGCGCAGGGCCACCTCGTCCATTTCTTGCCGGCTGATGCCCAGGCGCTGGGCCACGAATTCGGCTGTGTGACCCATGATATAGGGTTTTCCCAGAAAGAGATTCGCCGGCAAACGATCGGTGTCAAGAGGGGCCTTGTCATCTAAGGGAAGAATGTGGGACCCGCAGTGAAGGGCGTGAATCATGGCATCCACGAAAACCTGGTCCTGAAAGCGACAGCCCCATCGGGCGCCGGGCACTTGGTAGGCCACGCCCGACATGTGCTCCACCCCGCCGGCCAGGATGACCTCCGCCATGCCGGCCTGGATCATGGCCATGCCCGATATCACTGCTTCCATGCCCGAGATGCAGACCCGGTTGATGGTGACCGCGGTGACGCTTTCCGGGATGCCCGCAAGAAGCGCGCTCACCCGGGCCACGTTCAACGCGTCGCAGGGCTCCAGACAGTTGCCGAAGCGCACGTCGTCAATGGTCGCCGGGTCGATGCGGGCGCGCCGGACAGCCGCTTTCATGGTCACGGCCCCGATGTGCGCCGCATCCAGTTCCTTGAGCGTGCCGCCGAACGCCCCGATGGGCGTCCGGCAGGCCGATACGATCACCACGTCCTTCATGGAAGCCTCCTTTCACATCCTCTAAAGATGATGAATTCGCAAAAAGTCGAATCCATTAAGTCAACAATAAATCGGTCAACTCCTGTGATCATTTTTAAGCATGTTATAGGAATCCGAAGCGCATCACGCAGG
>JBAUWG010000546.1:0-3185 GCA_049583675.1 Desulfobacterales bacterium
GACTTGTCCATATTTTCCGTACCAGTCGCTGCACCATTCCCAGACATTGCCGTGCATATCATACAACCCCCAAGGGTTGGGGAGGTAGCTTTTCACCGGTGCCGGGTGATCGATCTGTAATCTTTTGGATTTAATATACGGCTGGCATTCGTCATTTTTTAGACTGTTGTTTCCATACATGGCTTTATCGCAATCGATGGTGTCGCCCCAGCTATAGGCTGTTAATGTTCCGGCCCTGGCGGCATATTCCCACTCCGCTTCCGTGGGGAGACGATATTTCCCCTGCCCCAGGCGGTTCAACCGTTCGATGAATTTCATGCAGTCAAACCAGGAGATCCGGGTCATCGGCATGTTGCCAGAATCTTTTTGAAAAGCCAGCTTCCTCTTCCCCATAAGGGAACGCCATTGTTTCACGGTCACTTCAGTAGCCTGCATATAAAAAGGTTTACTGATGGTCACCTGATGCCGGGTTTCGGAAGTCCCCCGAAAAGGCTCTTCAGGAGGGCTGCCCATGGTGAAAGTCCCTGACGGTATTAGGACAAATGTCATTCCCAGCGTGTTGGTATATGTTTTTTCGAGGGCGGAAATGGGAATGGAAAAAAAGATGAGGCATAAAACGGTGATCAATCCTAAAAACATCCTTCGTGTGCTTTTAGCTGGAATGGCCATTTTGCTCATTGATCCCCCCTTTGTTTGTTGAGGGTATACGGTTTTCAATGTATCTTGCAAATATTATTGATCAAAGGCTATGATGTCAAACATTTTAAAGACAACCAATTGAAATCGATAAATTTTCGGCAAGTTAGAAATATTTGGACAGCAACGCCCACATTGTTGAGAAACCGCGCTGTCAGCGGATTTTTGTTGATATTTCTTTCAACTCGAAATACCTATTCAAATGTAGATTTTTAATAGAGGTGAAAAAATAAAATGAACATTGGCATCATTACCGCCGAAGGTTACCATTATCCGCCCACAAAACGATTGAAGGAGGCGGCGGCCGAAAAAGGGCACCGGGTTCTCGTGGTGGATCCTGTCTATGTATGGCCGGTTTTGATAAACGGTTGTCCCGGTTTGGAAGGTGATCTTAAACAACCGATGCCGGATGTGGTTTTGCCCCGCCAAGGTGCTACCGTCAATGATTCAAGCTTGAAACTGGTGCCGCATCTTCATCATATGGGGATTCCGTTGGTGAACAAGTTAAAGGCCATTCTGTTATCAAAGGATCAGTTTCTGACCCTTCAGGCGCTTTCCGCCGTTCAACTGCCGGTTCCCGACACCGGATTTATCAATTCAATTGAGGGATTTCACGCGGTGCTGGCTCGATTGGGCGGGTATCCGGTGGTTCTAAAACAGGCCTGCGGACGCGTGGGAGAAGGGGTGTTTCTGGTCAAAGCCGAACACCAGGCGAGACTGATCCTTCATAACACGTTAGTGACCGGCAAGGGTATGCTGGTTCAAAGGTTCATCCCTCCGGAAAACAGACTCGATATTCGCGTACTGGTGATCGGCGGAAAAGTCGCAGGGGCCATGAAACTCAAGCCGAATCCCGGAGATTTCAGATCAAACTTCCACCTGTCCCAGAGGAGTTGGTCTGTGGAGCTGCAGGCAGAATGGGAAGAAATTGCGCTAAAAGCAGCAGACGCACTCGGTCTTGAAATCGCCGGAGTGGATTTGATTGTGGATGATAAAAAACGAGTGCTTGTCATTGAGCTCAACTATTCTCCAGGCTTCACCGGTCTGGAAGCGGCGACCGGTCTGGACGTTGCCGGCCGAATCATCGACTATGTTGTTGAAACCTACGGCCGATAATAGTTATTTCTCAATTTTGAGCTTTTTTAACAAAACTTATCCCATTCTGCCACTAAGACACTAAGACACAAAGAAAGAATAATAAATATATCCTTTGTTCCTTTGTGGCAACTATTTTGGGTTCAACATGCCCGTATTGATATACTATGTCTGAAATTTATTTCTCCAATTGCCGGCTGGAAAAAGATACCCACTATTTTTTATACATCGGATCTATCAGGAATTACGGTCTGAATCTATATCTTAAAGAAGCGCTTTCCAGAATTTACAATCGTCCTTTCGATTTCATCTCAATTGTTCAGGATGTTTTCGCACGTTATCCCTATTCGAACATCATGGTTGTCAACCCACTGGTCAAGGATTTTTCCCGAACGCACGGCGGAAAGGGGAGCTGCAGGCTGATTACCAAAGATTTTATGTCTTGCGTGTCCGCCGACCCGGATGTGTTGCAACTGGTTCAGCAACTGCTGAAACGCCAGAAAAAGCTTTACATCTATATGTATCAAAGCATGCCCGAAATGACATTGAACCATTGGCCGGGGGTCGTCATCATCGGACCGGACAGCAAAATTTCCGACCGGGTGAACAGCAAAATATTCCAGTACCGATCCTTGGAGAGATTTTTCCCTTTGCCGGATTTTCGGGTTTGTGCGGGGTTGGATGCCCTCATCAAAACAACGGATCCACTCTGGTCAAAGTGGACGGATGGAATTTTTGTCAGCGAGGAATACAGCGCCGGCGGATTGAAAAGCATGGTTGCCCGGAATGCCGATGGCATTTTGAAAAGATTCACGGATAAACACCAGAATTATCTGATCAGCCGATATATTCCTCATAAGGACGATCCCACGGTTCTTGGGGTTGTCGCCAATGAAAAGGATGTTTATATTGCCGGCGTTGCAGATCAGTTCATCGAACACGGCACCCGGTTCGTCGGGTCCGTCTTTCCGTCAATACAGACGAAAACGGTCATGGCCCAGCTTGAGCAATATACGCGAAGGACCGGTCAATGGCTTGCCGGTGAAGGTTTTCGAGGCATGTTCGGTTGCGATTACTTGGTGGATTCAAAGGAACGAATTTATTTCCTCGAGGTCAATGCCCGGAAACAAGGGACTGCAACGGAGTTTTGCTGCACCCTTGAAAATACATTACCCACGGGGTCGGCGATGCTGCCGGAATTGGAGTATTATGCGGTTTTTCAGGAAAAATTCCCGGAACGTTCCATTGAAATGCGCGATAATGTCAAAAAGATTCACTGGGGGACCCATAATTACAAGACCCATGGCGTGATACGTACGGAATCGACGATTCTCGGACATCGTTCCGAAAGGGATGCATTTCGGAGATTGGGCGAAGATCGCGTGAAGCAAGAG
>JBAUWG010000547.1:0-5998 GCA_049583675.1 Desulfobacterales bacterium
CGTTTAGATGGTTAGGATCGTTAGGGGGGGTAAACGCCCCTGACAAACTAAACGATCCAAACGATCTCAAACCGCAACCAGAGTAAGTAAATTCGTATTTTGAATTTTCGATCAAGCACTAATTACCAAAATGCAGGAAAAGGGCAACCATAAATCGATACCACTATTTTTTGTCAAAGGTTTTTATTGACAGATATAAAATATTAAAGTAAAAAAATCGAAAATGATCTCACAAGGAAATCCATTAATGAAACACCATTGCGTTTTTAGATGCCATAATACTTTTGGACGCTTCTTTTTTATCTTTAGAAGCGTCCATCCGGATCGATAGCGTTACAGGTTAAACACCCCGGATGGACCAATAAGGGTCTGTCCGGGGTTTATTTTTTTAAAGCCCCGGGAAGTCATTCTCGGGGCTTTTTTTATGAAAGGAGGGTTATCATGATTCTCGTACTGGAAAAGGAGATCACTCATGATCAGAAGAACAATATCCGGAGCATCCTGTTCAGGGAAGGGTATATTGTTCGTGAAATGTCCGAGGCCGGACAGAACATCATCGGCGCTGTGGGAAAAGGGGATAAAGCAATCGATTTTTTTGAATCGCTTCCCGGTGTTGCCAGGGTGGTCCCGATTTCGACATCTTTCAAACTGGTCAGCCGGCAGATGCATACCGGAGATACCCGGGTCAAGGTGGGAAATGTGGTGGTGGGCGGTGAGCGGATTACCGTCATCGCCGGTCCATGCGCTGTGGAGAGCAGGGAGCAGGCCCTGACCATCGCCAGGGAGGTTAAAAGATACGGCGCTGTTTTGTTCCGGGGCGGCGCATTCAAACCCAGAACTTCTCCTTATTCGTTTCAGGGTCTTCAGGAAGAAGGACTTAAAATCCTGGCCGAGGTTCGAGAGATAACCGGTCTTGGTGTTGTGACCGAAATTACGTCTCCGGCCCAGGCGGATATGATGATGAAGTATATCGATGTCGTCCAGGTCGGGGCACGGAACATGCAGAACTTCGAGCTGTTAAAGTGTGTCGGCCGCATCGGAAAACCCGTGGTGCTCAAAAGAGGAATGTCTTCTACCATAGAGGAGTGGCTCATGTCGGCCGAATATATTCTGTCTGAAGGAAACGACAACGTTATCTTGTGTGAACGGGGGATACGGACTTTTGAACCCTATACGCGCAATACCCTCGACCTGTCCGCCATTCCAGTGCTCAAAACACTCACCCATCTGCCGGTGATCATCGATCCCAGCCATGCCACCGGCATTCGGGAGAAAGTCAGCCCCATGGCACGGGCCGCCATCGCCGCCGGTGCCGACGGATTGATGATCGAGGTGCATCACGACCCGGACCATGCCCTTTCGGATGGCCCCCAGAGTCTTTACCCGAAACAATTCGGCCAGCTGACCCGCGATCTCTATGTGATCGCACCGGTTGTGGGAAAACAGGTCGATTTTGACTATCTGGATAAAGCCAGAGCCGTTGATCGCTTGAGCCGGACCAACGGTACCCGGGTTCAACAGGCTGCATTCTTAGGGGAAATGGGAACTTTCAGCCACAAGGCCTGCATGCAGTATTTCGGCACCCAGGTCGCCGGCGTGCCCGCACCGTCATTTAAAGCGATTTTTGAAGCGGTCAAGACCGGGGAAGTTGATTTCGGCGTGGTGCCTGTGGAGAATTCCCTCTCCGGCAGCATTCATGAGAATTATGATTTTCTGTTGGAATACGATTTTAAAATTATCGGTGAAATCAAACTTCGCATCATCCATCACCTGATCGGCCATCGCGGCGTCGGGCTCAGCGACATCAAGCGGGTCTTTTCTCAGCCGTTAATTTTTCAGCAGTGCCGCCAGTTTCTCGACCAGCATCCGGACTGGGAACTGGTTCCGGTGAAGGATACCGCCAGCGCGGTCAAGGAAATCAGCAGCACAAAAAATCCGGCCGATGCAGCCATTGCAAGCCGGGAAGCTGCCGATATTCACGGCATGGCGGTGATCGAGGAAGGGATCGAAACCGATCCTCGAAATTTTACCCGTTTTGTCATTGTCGGGGCTCAACCATTCGTTAAAGGACCGCACAGCAAGTCGTCGCTCATCTTTTCCACCGGGAATCAGCCGGGCGCGCTTTTCGAGGTTTTGAAAATATTTGCCGAAAACAGCATCAACATGGTAAAACTGGAATCGCGTCCCATTCATGGAAAGCCATGGGAATATATGTTTTATGTCGATATCGAAACGGATTCCGAGTCGGAAGCGTTCCAGCCGGTATTCGATCAATTGGTCCATAAAACAGACTACCTCAAGATTCTGGGCAGTTATTGAGATTTAAGAACCATGTTGGAGGGTTCAGGGTTCAGCGTTCAGGAAGGATAATTTTGGAACTGTCAGTTTTCAGCTTTGAGCGTAAAAGTTTCGCTGAATCCCTTTTCAAGTTTGAACATTGAGCGGAAAATACGGAATTACCAATTTTGGATCCAAGTAATTGCTGACAGGTTCCAGCCATATATTGACAATTCATGGCAGGGAGGTTAATATCAATTACATTTTCGAAGGAAAGCTTGTTCAACCCAGGATAGACGGTTTGGGGTTCGGAGTTCAGGGTTCAGGGTTCAGAGTTCCAGGTTGAAGATCTTTTTTTTAAGAACTTAAAAAGTTTAGAACGTTAGAAGATTGGAGCGTCTGAAAAAGGCCGATTTTCTATCCCTATATCATAGCCCATGAACGTTGAACGGGGAACCCGGAACCACTCAATTAAGATTTAACCACCATCGGCGAAAGGAGAAAGGCATGTTACGAAAAGCGACCTATAGATTGCGAGTGACCCGGAGGGAGTCCCTTTATGTTCATGATGATTTTGACCACCAGCTCCAGCTGGTTGAGCTGGAAGGCACGCCCCTTCATTATGAAGTGGGCGTTGCCGGAGAATTTGTCTCCCGCCGCAGCGTCAATTTCCATGACCGGATTGGCGGCAGCGGGCATATGCAAGGTTATGCCGTTACCAATTTTCAATATGGCTCGGTTTACAGCAAATTCGAAGGCCATCGAGACGGAAAAAGTAAACTCACCAACGGTACGTGGGAGACCTATAAGGGAACCGGCAAGCTGGACAACATCAAAGGCAAAGGCACCTTTAAAGTCACTTCGGGGGATCAGCCCGGTGACTTTATTCTTGAAATGGATGGAAAGTATGAGCTCTGATTAAAATTGCCGCTGTTTTAAAATTTAAAGGAAAAAAGCCGGGCTAATCCCCGGCTTTTTTTATGGCCCTGTGCTCTCGAATAAGCTCCATATAGTGTTCGGCGGTTTCTTTGCGTTTTTCGACGGTGGTCTCGGAGAGTACTTTTTTCAATTCACATGGGGTGCCGGCGACCAAATGGTACGGTCCAACGACCTGCCCGTGTTTTACCACCGATCCGGCAGCGACGACCGTGCCGGTTCTGATCCGTGCGCCGCCAAGGACAACGGCATTGATGCCGATCAGGCAGTAGTCTTCCACAATACAGCCGTGAACCACCGCGTTATGCCCCACCGTCACATGATTTCCAATGACTGTGGGTTTGTCAGAATCCGTATGAATGGTGCAATTGTCCTGGATATTGGTGCTTTCACCGATGATGATTCGCTCCATATCTCCCCTGACCACCGTACCGTACCAGACACTGGCGTTGTCTTTAATTTCAACATTTCCGATGATCACTGCTGTGGGTGCGATAAAGACATTTTTTCCGATGATCGGTGAACGGCCTTTAAATTCAAGTATCATGGTCTTTTCCCCTAAATTTTAAAGCTTTCGGTCATTCCCGCATACGTTTCACGGAGCTTCGGTTTTTCTATCTTTCCGGTGGGATTGCGGGGAACATCACCGAAAATGATTCTTCGAGGTCTTTTGTATCTGGGCAGCGCCTGGCAAAATGCATCGATTTCATCATTGGTGAGTTTTTGCCCGGCCTTTACCTGAATAATGGCCGCGGCGATTTCTCCCAGGCGGAGGCTGGGAAGGCCGATAACCGCAACGTCGTAAATTTTGGGATGTGTCTGCAAAAAATCCTCAATTTCCACCGGATAAATATTTTCCCCGCCGGTGATGACGACATCTTTTTTTCGATCCACCAGCCATATAAAACCGTCTTGGTCCTGTCGTGCTACATCCCCGGTGAGGAGCCATCCGTCAATCAGCGTTTCCCGTGTTGCTTCAGGATTTTTATAATATTCTTTCATGACGCCGGGCCCTTTGACCATGAGTTCCCCGGGTTTTCCCGGCACAACCGGATTCAATCGATCGTCGACAATCCGGACTTCCCAGTCAAAACCCGGCAGCCCAATGGCCCCGACCTTGTGGATGTTTTCCATCCCCAAATGGACACATCCCGGTCCGGTGCATTCGGTCAAACCATAGTTGGTATCGTACTGGTGATGGGGAAAAATTCTTTTCCATTCCTTAATCAAAGACGATGGGACTGGCTGGGCTCCGATATGCATCAGTCGCCACTGGTTCAGCTGATAGTCTTTGAGCTTGATTTCCCCGCTTTGGATCGCAAAAAGGATATCGAGGGCCCAGGGGACCAGCAACCATACCACCGTCGATTGTTCTTCGGAAACGGCTTCCATGATCCATCTGGGTTTAATTCCTTTGAGAATGACGCTCCGGGCACCGACAATGAAGTTTCCAAACCAGTGCATTTTGGCGCCGGTATGATACAATGGCGGGATACAAAGAAAGTTATCCTCATGGGTTTGCTGATGGTGCATATTTTCCAAAAAGCAGGAGAATTCGAGATTCCGATGGGTCAAAAGCGCTGCTTTTGGGGTGCCTGTGGTTCCGGAAGTAAAGTACAGCGCTGCTTCATCAATAATGTCGATGTTGATTTTGGGATCCAGGCAAGGGGCGTCCTTAAGAGTCTCTTGATAAGATTCGGCAAAGTCGGGTTTGAGTTCTTTGGGTCCGATAAATAGGTAAGTTTCAACGAATTTGTCCAGTTCATCTTTAACGGCGGCAATGCGCTCAATAAATTCTTCACCGAAAATAAAGGCTTTGGCTTCGGCGATTTGTACGCACCGATGAATGGTTTTTGACACAAAACGGAAGTTAAGGGGAACCGCCCATGCGCCGGAACGGAGGATACCGAAATAGATCGGAAGCCATTCGATGCAATTAATCATCAAATGGACAACGCGGTCCCCTTTCCGGATTCCCCGGGCGATCAGCGCCTGGGCCAGCTGATTGGCCTGGTCGTTGAACGTTTCCCAACTGATTTCCCGGCGCCGATTTTTTTCCGGGTCTCTTTCGACAATCGCCGTTTCAGCCCCATATACGCGCGCATTTCGGGCAAGTATCTCGGTGATCAGCATGCACCATCCTTTCAATGAATCCATGTACTACGGGTGGATATCAAAACTGCGATCATCGGTCAAGATAAAGCTCATGGTTCAAGGATCAAACAAATAGGAAATAGAAAAGAGGAATGAGGACGAAAAGATGAATATCGAACACTGAACGTCGAACGTCCAACATCGAATGAAAAAGATAGTAAAACCAATAAAATTCAACCTGTTAAATTTACATTAGCAACAGCGAAGCGTATTTATACAGGCCAACTGAACCAATTAAACGTTCCAAACGTTCCAAACCTTCTCAATGTTCTCAACGCTCTAAACGATCCAAACGATCCAAACCATCTAACCCAGAAAGAGGCATGATTATTGCATAAAACTGATTTCGGTCATAATCCTTTTCAAATAAAAAGGGGAGTCTCGATGGATATATACGTTGCTAGACAGCCCATATTCGATATTAAAAAATGCATCTTCGGCTATGAACTTCTTTTCAGATCGAATATGACCAATTATTTTCCGGAAATTGAAAAAAATTCAGCAACATCCAAGCTGCTTTCCAACAGCTTCTTTAACATGGGGATTGAAAAAATTTCCGGTTCCAATTTGGCTTTCATCAATTTCCCCCAAGAGTTGTTGCTTAAACAGGTTCCCCTGATGTTTTCACAGG
>JBAUWG010000548.1:0-3984 GCA_049583675.1 Desulfobacterales bacterium
TCCGTCTTCTGCCTTCCGTCATTTGTCATCCGATTTGTAAAGGGGCAGTATCATTTCCCCGTAATCGGGAACGGAAGCGATTAAATCTTGTTTAAGCGCATTGGCATCAGGGTATCGCTCATCAGAACTTTTTCTCAAGCATTTCATTATGATCCGCTCGATTTCCTGATTTAGATTCTCGTTAAATTTGCTGGGTAACGATGGGGGCATTTCGAGAATCATGTCCATGAGAATTTTTTCCACTTCATGATAAAACGGAAACATTCCAGTGTAGAGTACATACATCACAACCCCAATAGCCCAAACATCTGATCGCCTCTGACTCTTTCCCATAATCTGTTCCGGTGACATGTAGGGACGTGAACCGGTTACCGTTTCAGAAAATGTTTTTCCTTTAAGTTCTTTAGCGGCGCCAAAGTCAAGGAGCGTTATTGTTCCATCCGGCCTAACCATGACATTTCCAGGTTTTATATCTCGATGGATGACTTCAAGATTATGGGCGTGAGCCACGACATCCGCAAGCTGAATAACAACAGATTCCACCTCTTTATTTGTCAATTCTCGTTCGATCACTTCATAAAGTGTTTTCCCAACAACAAACTCCTGAATAAGTATGGTTATATTTTTTTCTTTAATGATCTCTCGAAATTTTGGTACACTGGAATGATCTGAGAGTCGATTTAAAATGTGCGCTTCTTTTTCAATTTTAGCGCTGAAATTTTTACTTAAAGGGATTTTGGCGACATATATAGAAGGCGGAATTTCTACGATATCTCTGACCTTCCAAACTTCTCCGAAACTCCCTATACCTAACCGGCCTAACTTTTCGTAGTGCCCTCCAATAACCTCTTTAGTAATGGATCTTGGAAAGAACCCACTTAAAAACTTGGCCGAAAGCCTGGTCAGAAATCCGCCGCGCTTAGATTTAGATTCCGGAGAAAACATACGGATCTGAACGCCAACCCTCTCTATCATTTCTTGGGGTTTCACAGGAAAGGTAAGAAAGTCAACCGCGCCGGCCTTTAATGCTGATACTGCGACATCCGCCATAAAATGTTCTAAAATGACGATGATCGGAATTCCAGGATCTCCTGTTTTTGATCTCAATGCAGTTATAAACCTGTCAGGTTCCTGATCCGAATGTTTCAGCGCCAAAAGCACTGCATCTATCCTTTTTATAGCGATTAGTTCTTGAGCTGTTTCCAGCGTATCGGCGGCATAGACCCGATAATTATTTTCATTGAGAAGTTTCCGAAGCTCTAAAACTTCGTCTTGATCACTGTTTATCACTAAGACGGCGGTCATTTCACTTGCTCGTATTGGGTTAGTTTATCAAAACAAAACGCCATTCGGGTTTTTCGTTTGACACAGAAGCCGCAGTTCTCTATATTTTCGAGATGGCTTGTCATTAAAATCATTTTGGAGGTTCTGTTTTGTCCATAAAAAACCTTAACGCAGAAGAAATTCTCTTTTTCTGTGTCGCCATGCTTGTGATTGTTACTTTTAGTTCGGGTTTTACACGTTTATTTGCCATGAGCTTTGCCAACCCACGCCGGGATGAAGGGTTCGACTTCAATCCCATTACCAATCTTGATATTGTCGGCACCATCGTTTTCTTTTTAGGTGGTTTCGGCTGGGGCAGGCAAGTGGACGATGGAAAAATCAGGTTCAAAAAACAGAAGCTGGGATGGTGTATCATATCTCTTATCGCTCCCTTTGCAAGCTTGTCGCTTGCAATGTCTGCGGCGTATATGAAGTATTTTTTCTGGTCCGATCGCGTCATCGATGTTGTGCTCAATTTGAGTGTTGCTGTCACCGCATACCATGTCCTGCCCATTCCTCCGATGGCCGGTTCAAGACTGATCTTTCTAGTGATCCCTCAAGAGCGTTACTGGAGGCTGTATTCAAAAGTCGGACCGTTTATCATTCTGGGTCTGGTAATTGCCGACCGTTTTTCCGGAACACCTTTTCTAAGAGAGACCATGGCACCGGTCCTTAAAGCCGTGGCCGGTTTCGCATCATACCATTAATAAAACCTTCAGCGCTTCATCCAAGTGGAATAGTAGCGCAATAAAATAGTGACCCGAACTTATTCTCTAAAAAAAAAGGCGGGAAGGGGTTGCCCTTCCCGCCTTTTTCAATTAGCGTAGTGCTTGCTCTAGACCTATCAGGCGGCCTTATGCACCTCTTTTTTGAGGTCTCCTGGTAACAAATGCCAGAGCCACAGCAATCAAAAGCAGGATCCCTGCGACATAGAATGCTTGGTCGTATGATCCGGTAATGTCCTTGATTCTTCCTGCCAGCTTGGGCATGAAGGCACCCAGACCCCAGCCGAGGAAGACCAGGCCGTAGTTGAAGCCCAGGTTTTTGGGGCCGTAAAAGTCTGCTGTATAGGAGGGCAGCAGCGCGAGGCCACCGCCGTAAACCCAGTAAGCGATCATACAGGCCGCAAATGCCAGAAAAAGGGACTTTGCAGCAATAATGGCGGGCAATGCGAACATACAGGCGGCAGCAACAAACGCATTGAGCATGTAAGCTCTGTCCCTGCCGATGATGTCCGAATATTTACCGGTTCCCACCCGACCCGCGGCGTTCATAAATCCGCCGGCGGCAACCAGGATAAATCCCTGGGCCAGGAAGGGCTTAACGATTTTAGCGGCGTGACCGATGATGAGAAGACCGGCTTGGGTGTTCAAGCAGAACAGGGCCACCAGCGCATAAAACTGCCATGTCCCCAGCATCTCTCCAGCGGTCCAGTCCACAGAGGTCCTTCCTGCTGTAGCTTTGGCTGCTGCCGCTGTCTGAGGCGGTTGGGGCGGCACATATCCCTCTTCCGGCCATGCCAATACTTGAGAGGCAATACCGATGACGATCAGGTAGGCAATCCCCAGCACCATGAATGATGCAGAGAGTGAATAACTGACAATGAGCCACTTGATGAGCGGGGCAACGTAAAAGGCCGCGCCACCGTAACCTGCGACCGTAATGCCGATCATAACACCGACTTGGTGCGGTCCGACCCATCTCCGTGTAGCCGGGACCGGCGCAGCATAACCGATACCCATGGCAATTCCGCCGCCGACGCCGAATCCCCAAAGGATTCCGGCGTAGGAGTTGGCTGATGCAGCGATAATCATACCTAAGCCCATGAAGAGGGCAGAGATGGAGCCGGCGACTGTGGGACCATATTTATCCTGGATCTTCCCGCCGGGAATCATGAGCAGGGCGAAAATTAAAATACACAATGACGCCGGGTTGGAAGCCTGCTCTGCAGTCAGGGCATGTGCCCAGCCGTGGGCCTTTAAATAGACGTCGTCTGTGAGATACTTGACCCATACAGACCACGCATATAAAACTCCGAGGCATAAATTGATGGTCGTACCGGCTAAGATTACAGCCCATCCTCGCCCTGGAATCGCATCTACGGGTTTGTTATATCCTTTGGCATACTTTGGCATTAATACACCTCCTTAAAGTTAGAAACCACAAGTTAGTTACCGGAGCGCATAGGCCCGGGCCAAGAGAAACTTTTAGGGCATTCCTTGTCTCAAGTTGCATTAAATGCCATATTTTATTTTTAAGGCGCCTAAAAGTCGGTCGCAACGGCTGAAAGGCTAAAAACATGTTGCAAATCTCCGGTAAAAGGAAACCAATTCCATTAGAAGAGTAAAAAAATTGACCGTGCGGCGAGAAATGTGCCGGCCTCGACTCTTCTAATTGCAACTCTTGGATATCACCCCCTTTCAGGTTAAGGGTTACAACTAAGCCGCATTCTTATTTTGCGTTAGCCCTAATGGACCTAACTGTTAATTACCAGAATTTTATATGAAAAATTGGCGAGAACTTTTAAAAGCCTTACATTGAACAGAAGATGGCCAAATCAATCTTTCCAAAATCTGCGCTTTTTAGTTAGTGTCCATCCATAAATGGTCTTTTTGTCCGATCTCGGCGTTATGCTCAAAAAATAATCCTCGGAATATCAAC
>JBAUWG010000549.1:0-4180 GCA_049583675.1 Desulfobacterales bacterium
GCTCCCATGGAACTGACCATGATAAGAACCGTGGTCGCAAGATTTGGGTCCTTTTTGATTTGACGGCCCAATTCTTCGCCGTCTATTTCCGGCATTTGCATGTCGATAATTGCAATCTCAAAGGGATCCTTCATGTTCCGGGCGCATCGCAGCTCATCCATAGCCTGTGCCCCGGTGAAGGCTTCTTCATAGCGGCATCCCCAGGACTTGAGCTGTTCTTTAAAAACCTGTCGATTGACCGCGTTATCATCGACGATCAGGATTCGCTTTTTTCGGATATCCTCCGGGACTGTTAAGGTATCATGTATGTCGAGCTGCTTTTCAAGGGCCACTGTAAACCAGAACGTGCTTCCCTCAGCTTCTTTGCTGTCAACACCAATGTCCCCCCCCATCAGTTCCGTGAGTTGCTTGGATATGGCCAGGCCCAGACCCGTTCCGCCGTACTTCCGGGACGTGGACCCGTCAATTTGTGAAAACGATCTAAATAACCGGTCCATTTTTTCTGCCGAGATACCGATGCCGGTATCGCTGACACTGAATCGGATCAACGCCCGATGTGCGTCCTCTTTTTCAAGCACGGCTTTTAGCGTCACTTCTCCTGCGTCGGTAAACTTGACGGCGTTTCCCACCAGGTTGATCAAGATCTGCCGCAGCCTTCCAGGATCCCCGTGCAACAGGGAAGGCACCTCATGGTGAATGATGGTGGCAAATTCAAGCCCTTTCTCAAATGCTTTAAGCCCCATCAGTTCGCCCACTTCTTCAAGCGTGACTCTCAGATCAAAGTCGATGATTTCCAACTCTAACTTTCCGGCCTCTATTTTGGAAAAATCAAGAATATCGTTGATAACCGTCATCAGTGAATCGGCGCTCTTTTGAATGGTCTCGGTAAACTCACGCTGTTCCTTTCCGAGATGGGTATCCAGCAGCAGATTGGTCATGCCGATGACACCGTTCATGGGCGTTCGAATCTCATGGCTCATGTTGGCCAAAAACTCGCTTTTGGCGATGCTGGCCGCCTCCGCGGCATCCTTGGCCCTTTTCAGTTCAACTTCGGTGCGCTTGCGATCGGTAATGTCCATAACGGTTCCGGTATAGCGCGTACCGGCATCGGAAAAAACCGGGGAAGAGCGAAGGTGAATCCACCGCTCTTCACCTTTTGAATTAATGATCCTGCAATCTTTTGAAAATGCCTTCAGGTTGGTTAATGTCTGCGACCATTGTTCGGATATGAATTCTCTGTCATCGGGATGAAGATATTCCTTCCAGTCGACCGTGAGACTTTCGATTAAAGACACCCCGAAGATTTCCTGCCAACTGGTGTTGGTATACAGACATTCGCCGCTGGCATCCGTTTCAAAAATTCCCACCGGCAGTGTTTCGGAGATCAGACGGAAGCGCTGTTCGCTCTCATTCTTTTCAACCTCCGGTCCGGCGGAACCGGCCATTTTTTCCTCCATCATTTTGATCGATCTCTCAAGGTTTTAAAACGAAGGTCTGTCATCGCGCACGGCATTGTCCTCTCACAAGGGCCTGTCATCCAATTTCATTTGTTGATACACCATTTATCGTCATTTGCCGCTAAAATCTTTAGCCTGAATATGTTACTTTGGTTGCCCACCACCCATGTAATTTATTTCACAATTCAAATTCATTCTCATAATCTCCATTTTTTGTCGCTTACAAATTATCAAACAAATCAATAAGCTTTATTAAATTATCAGCTCAATTGTATCCTGGCATTATACTTGCTGTTATTTATTTACAAAAATATGTCAGGAATAGAAAGAAATATGAGGCTGCTGAAAATTCTATCAATCTTGCTTGGAAGCATTTTCTTTTTGATCGGAAATGTTAATGCCCTGAATTCAAATGGTCAGAGAGATAAATATTTATCAAGCAATTATTCGCTTCCCTTTGTCAAAAAACATTTCACAAGGGTCATTGATCTTAATGCCTACCGCATGATTCAACCTTCTCCTTCCTTGTTGGCGTATAACAAAACATCCAGCTCTCGTGGAATCATCGATGATTTTAATCTTAACCTGAACAATATTCCTGAGCAACATATAGAGACCGATGCCGGTTTCAATATGAATGACAAGGTTCTAGAGTTCCTGAGATCCCGGCTTACATCCCTTGCGATCAAACATATAACAGATAACAAAACCAACCTGAATTGCGATCCGGAGTTACTTTTCTATTTTTATCTTCATCGGGGGTTTAAGCCTGTATGGATAAATAAAAACGGGGTGAACAAAAAAGCGGAAGATTTCATCGGGATGGTTTTAAAAGCAGCCCATGAAGGGCTCGATGCTGCATCCTATCATCGAGACGAGATTTTGACCCAGCTGACGCACATTGAAGTCAACAGCATTTACGGAACATTTGAACCTGAAAAGTTTGCGAGACTCGAATTACTTTTAACCGACGCTTTTTTCTCATATGGATACCATTTGTCCGAAGGAATGGTGGAACCTGATTTATATGATTTTGACTGGCACATCAAAAAGCCGAAGAAAAATCTGCTTAAAATTCTTCAAACCTTGTTGGATGATAATAGATTTGAAAAATTGATCGATACATTGCAGCCCCATCATCCCGGATATTTAAGATTAAAATCAGCGTTAGTTAAATATATCAACATCAAAAATTCAGGGGGATGGCCTAAAGTGCCTGTGGGGTCTAAAATGCGTAAAGGGGACTCTGGAAGACGCATTGCCACATTACGATCGCGCCTGATCATTTCAGGAGATCTTACAGGTTCAAAAAGCAATGTGGTAGACAACTTTGACGAACCTCTGGAAGGCGCGGTTAAAAATTTTCAGGCCAGAAACGGCCTCAAAGCTGACGGCGTTGCGGGATCAAACACATTGTCAGAGTTAAATATTTCAGTAGAAGACCGTATCGAACAATTAAAATTAAATATGGAACGTTGGCGATGGCTTCCCCGGGACCTTGGAGAGCGCTATATTATCGTCAATACGGCCAATTTTGATCTCGATGTCATTGAAAACGGACAGATAATTGAATCGATCCGGGTTATCGTAGGGAAAAAGAAGCGCCCCACACCGGTCTTATCACAGAAGATAACTTACCTGGAACTGAATCCCTATTGGAATATTCCTTTCAAAATCGCTTTAAAAGATATACTGCCTCATATCAAAAAAGACCCGAATTATCTGGCTGAAAAAAACATCCGGATTTTCGAAAACTGGTCCGATGGCGCCAAAGAGATAACCCCTGACTCAATTGACTGGGACACAATTACAAAAAAGAATTTTGTCTACAAGCTTCGCCAGGACCCGGCGAATTCAAATGCACTTGGACGAATCAAATTTGTATTCCCAAATGATTTCAGCATCTATTTACACGGTACGCCGGCACATGACTTATTCAGTAAAGCTAAACGCACTTTCAGCTCCGGTTGCATCCGCATTGAAAAGCCCATGGAACTCGCAGATTACCTTCTGAAGGACAATTCAAAATGGAATTTCGATAAATTAACGGATACAATCAACAGTAAAAAAACCAAGGCAATATTATTGTCGCACCCGATAAATATTCATATTCTTTACTGGACAGCATGGGTTGACAAGGATGGCATAGTGAACTTCAGAGATGATATATACGGAAGAGACCGTCAATTGGATATCGCGCTTAACGAAAAAATTGACCAAAGGGAAGTCAAACATGGGTACAAATCAGAAAAAAAGTTGTTATCATTCCATATACTCCCCTAATTTCATAAAAATGGATCGAAGCGTATCCTTCAGCCCCGATGAAACTGGATTTCCGCCACCCGTCATCGGCGGACAAGTCCGCTGCGATCCGACAAGTTTCAGTCCCCTGTGACGGGCTTCCAGGTATAGAATAACAACGAAAACTTTAGTCCATCATTCCAATATTCCATCATTTTTACCCCGCCTGCCCAATGGAATATAGTTTTGGCTGTTATTCCATCAGGGTGAAAACCTATATGCTTTTGTTTCACCCGGGGCCATCATTCCGGAATTTAAAACGCTCGGTCGGGATTTATGCAATATATGCTTCAATACCCTCTTTAAGTTTGTCGAGCATTTTGCAGAACCTGGTTTCTTCGGGCTCCAACAGCGTCAGTCGAAATCCTTGCATACGGGTATTAAAAGAGGTCAGGGGAACCACACAGATCCCTGTTGAAGCC
>JBAUWG010000550.1:0-5466 GCA_049583675.1 Desulfobacterales bacterium
GTTGATATTCCGAGGATTATTTTTTGAGCATAACGCAGAGATTGGGCAAAAAGACCATTTATGGATGGGCACTACCTAAACCCATAGCATTTGCCGGGTCAACACCCGGCCACATAAGAAAATAATATCTCGCCAAAAATTCTCAATAATTTTGATACAAGATTCCGGGAAAGTATGCCCACCGCTATAATGCTTGACTTCGACATCGAACTGTTCTATTATAACTTTAATAATAAATTACAAACGAAAGGGCAAAGCTGTCGAAAGGCAGTGACGCAAAGCCACGGGTCAAAAGCTCCAAAGGCCATGATCGCCGGGCTACCGAAGGTACCGGAAAACGCCTTCATACTATTTACAGAGGCGTTTTTTTTTAAGCTCATCGGCAAATGAACTGGCCTCCCGTGGTGTGTAACCCAAATACAGGGAGGTGTCTCATGACGACCACCGGATTTTTACCAGCGATTGCCGCAAGCCCATTTCTTTCCACCTTCATATGGATCATTTTAATTCTTGCCGCCATGTATCTGGCGCGTAAACCATTTCATCGTTGCATGGCATCTTTTAGCCTGATTATTCGAAATAGTATGCGGCTGTTTGCTGCTTCGGTTAAATCGGCTGAAAAGCGCCTGAACGATCGCAACCGGGATGTATTGCTCAGTGCCGGGCGGCAACATGCCGAACGTTGTGTGGAAAGGGAGTTTGAACGTATCAGTACCGCGGTACAACGAAACCTTGAAGGCTATCCTCAACTTCAACGCGGGTTAAACGAGAGTCTCGTCAAAATGGACGAAGATTATCGCAATAGCGTTGAAATCCCTCAGACGTTGCCTGACTGGGTTAAAGTTATAAAAGCGATTGCGAGTATCCGTCCAGCGAGTGATCCCGTCGTCGGCAACATGCTGGAGGATATTCATCAGACGATATCCGAGCAACACATAAAAGCGCTCGAACAACACCGTGTGGAAGCATCAAAACGTCATGCGATTCTCAACAGAATGCTTCCCCTCTGGCGCGGCATGAAAAAGACCCTTGCCGGTTTGGAAAAATCGTTGTCTGATTTGAACTTTCGGGCCAAACGGATCGATCATTACATAGACAACTACGAACAGATTCGTGAACAGACCGACTCGGCCATGGGCACGCTTTCTTCTTCTTCGCTGACCCAATTTTTTATATCCGGCGCGGTTCTTCTGGTCGCTCTCGGCGGCGCGGTAATTAATTTTAATCTCATCGCTTTGCCGATGTCCGAAATGGTGGGCGGTGCCAGCTATATCGGCCCGTACAAGACATCTAGTATCGCCGGTCTGGTCATCATCTGTCTTGAGATCTGCACCGGCATTTTTTTAATGGAGTCGCTCCGTATCACACGCCTGTTTCCAATCATCGGCAGCATGGACGACCGCATGCGTATGATGCTGTTCTGGATGGCCTTGACACTATTGACAATTTTAGCCGGTGTGGAATCGACACTGGCTTTTATGCGCGACCGCATTGCAGCGGATATGGAAGCATTGCGCCAAAGTCTGGCCGGCGCAACGCCCGGTTCAATAGCCGGGAGTATAATTCCGACAGCCGGACAGATGGTTATGGGTTTTATCTTACCGTTTATACTTACTTTTGTTGCCATACCTCTGGAATCCTTTGTGGCATCTGCACGAACCATTTTAGGTCTGATCACTGCCTGGATGCTGCGTTCTTTGGCCTTTATATTGCGGCTGATCGGCCATTTGGGCTATTACATCGGGCGGTTGACGATAAATCTGTACGATTTGGTTATTTTTCCGACACTTTGGCTGGAAGGTGTTGTGTCTCACAGGCTGTTTCGGACTCAAACCAAAGACAGCGCACCGGATACGGAAAAGACGGTCGGTTCGGGAAACATACCTGCTGTGGATCCACTGATCGAAAATAAGGAGATGGCAAAATGAAATCTTTTAGATTTTGGCTCATCGGTTTATTGGTCTTTTTAGCGGGCTGCGCACAACAATCGAACCGGTCAAAAGGGGTCTACATGCTGCTGGATACATCCGGGACCTATGCTGTGGAGTTGAACAAAGCCCGTTCAATCATCAACTATCTCCTAGGCACGTTACAGCCCGGTGACACGATGGCGGTGGGCCGTATCGATACCGGGAGTTTCAGTGAAAAAGACATCGTCGCCAAGGTCACATTCGATGCCCGGCCATCGATGGCCAATAACCAGAAGCGTGTTTTTCAAAACAATGTCAAAAGGTTTGTAACGGGTGTTCGAAAAAGCAGCTATACGGATATTTCCGGCGGCATGCTTCAGGCCATTGAATATCTGGATGAAGCCGGATCAGGCAATAAATATATTCTGATTTTTTCAGATCTTCAGGAAGAACTGGCAAAGGGGTATGTGCGGGATGTTCCGTTCAAACTGGCCGGGTTCCATGTCATTGCACTTAACGTGACGAAACTGCGCGCCGACAATCAGGATCCGAAGAAATATATGGCCCGCGTCGAAAAGTGGCGGGAAAAGACAGAAAAAGGCGGCGGCACATGGCGCGTTATAAATGACCTGGAGCGGCTCGATAGCCTTTTGTCAAAAGGATAAATTATTCGTGCGTGTTCACGGGAGACCAATACAGTGAACACGTACGATCATTTTGCGCATATTTCCGCTCAAAGTCGGTAATATTCCAATGGATATAGAACAAGAATCTTCGTATTTGGACGGAAGTTAACTTGCCGTATCAAGTCCTACCCGTCGCACTTCCCAAAAATTCCTCAATTTTTTCAAATTCGGACAACGGCAACCGGTTGACAACACCGTTATCATACGGTATCTGAATTTTAAAATCGATTAACAATAAATTGTAGCAACGGTTATTCACATTTGAACTTGCCCAAACGTTTAACGAACAAAAAAGATAGTAAAATATTATGAGAAGAAGTGATAGGGAAATCACCGACAAGGCATCCTTAGAAGAAATAATTTCAAGATCAAAAGTTTGCAAACTTGCTATGTGTGAGGGAGATATCCCTTACATCGTTCCGATGTGTTTTGGCTTTAAAGATGACACACTTTACTTTCACAGCGCCCCGACGGGGAAAAAAATTGAAATTCTTAAAAAAAACCCTAATGTTTGCTTTGAATTTGAAATACTTACACAGATTATCCAGTCCGCCAAAGCATGCAAATGGGGAATGAAGTATCGGAGTGTTATTGGGTTCGGCACCGCCGGTTTCATCACTGACGATGATCTAAAACGGGCGGCTTTTGATGTTATTATGAACCAATATTCGGATGAAATATTTTCATATGAGGAAGCACCATTAAAATCTTGTATAATCATAAAGGTTGAAATTCGTGGCATGACCGGAAAACAATCTGAAATTTAAACGGCCAAGCCATGTTTCGGGGCGCATATCGACTCATAATAACATCGGAAATGGCTTGGAAAAATTTCCGTTAATACATACCGAGGAGGCGTCATGGATAAACCGGTGCTGATAAAAAACATCACTTTTTCAGAGCCCCATAATCTTGACGAGCTGGTGGCATATGAAGATGGACGCGTTGTGAGCCGAACCTTCGCTCAAAATTCATCCGTTAGTTTAACCTTGTTCTCCTTTGACAAGGGAGAAGAAGTGAGCACGCATACCGCGCCCGGTGATGCAATGGTGCAAATTTTAGACGGTGAGGCGGTCGTCAATATCGCCGGAAAAGAATTGACGGTGACAACAGGGCAGGTGGTGGTGATGCCGTCAGACGTCCCCCATTCCGTCACTGCCGTAAAGCGATTTAAGATGCTGCTGACTGTGGTAAAAAGACCCAAAGGGATCCAATCTAAGTGAAGTCGATAGGGAATCCGTTCGCTTTTACAGCTCAATCCTTTTCAAAAATTGGCCTGCAGCCGATTCAGCTTCACGACGACACCACTTAATCTGTGGCATATCCGTTCTAATCCGGCCTTTTTCAACATTGTTTTCTTTCCTTGAATATCCAATTGATTTTTGCGTGATGCAAGCATGTTTCATTCAGCCAATTATCATACAGTTGCTTGACATTTTTGTTTGTATAATTACAATAATTTATACAGTCTTATTGTCTTGAAATAGGTGTGGTTGCCGCTGGTCATCATGGCGTGCCATCTTGATTTAGACCATATTCGGAGGAAAGTCGTCTCATGACATTAAAAACAGATTCCGATAGATTAAAAAAAAAGATCAGGGAGCTGGAACAAGCGCTCGATCAGTGCAGACAATCTCAAAGGTCGACGGGCGATGCCGAAGAGACGGCACGTGCACTGTTAAATGCGACCTTGGAATCCGCGATTCTTATCAATACGAAAGGGGTCATCCTCGCCGTCAACGAAGCAGCGGTCTCCCGGTTGGGTCGGCTCAATGCCAAGATCATCCGGATGAATATTAATGATGTCCTGCCCACGGAAATCGCGATAAAAATAAAACAGAAGACCGATGAGGTCATCCGTACCGGCGATCCCATTTGGTTTGAGAATGAAAGTGACGGACTGTCGTATACCAATACGGTCTATCCGATATTCGGGAGACATGGGAATGTCGAAAAACTGGCGATTTACACGATGGACATTACCGAACAAAAACAGACCATAGCGGCGCTGAGGGAAAGCGAGGAACGATTTCGGAGCATCAGCTCGTCAGCCCAGGATGCACTGATCATGATGAACAGCACGGGGAATATCTCCTATTGGAATGAGGCCGCCGAAAGAATTTTCGGCTATTCAAAAAAGGAAGTCATCGACAAGAACTTACACAAGCTATTGGTTCCGAAAAAATATTTCGAAGTTTTCATGAACGGATTCAAGAATTTCCAAAATACCGGCCAGGGCAGCGCCATAGGAAAAACGATTGAGATGTCGGCGCTCAGAAAGGATGGAACCGAATTCCCCATGGAGCTTGCCTTATCTTCTTTTCAGCTCCGGGGACTATGGTATGCTTTAGGTGTCGTTCGAGATATTTCCGATCGAAAGCAGGCAGAAAAAGAACGACTCAAACAGGAAAAACTGCGCGGCGTACTCGAGATGGCCGGTGCTGCCTGTCACGAATTGAATCAACCCTTGCAGATCGTATCCGGGTATTATGAATTATTGATAAATGATATCCCGGATAGTCATCCCCTCATTGAAAACCTCAACATCATCAGAGAACAAATCGAGAAAATGGCCCAGATTACCAAAAAAATAATGAAAATCACGAAATACAGAACCAAGCCTTATGTTCAAGGCAGCATGATCATTGATATCGATAAATCTTCAGATACGCATGCATAAAAAAATTAGGGCGACCCGGTATGCTCTTATTTTATAGAGATAATTATCTCTTCCTCTCTTTGAATTTTGTTTTTCGGTTTTGAAACTGTCTCATTTTTTTGCAGGCAGACCCGTCTTAATTGATATCCTTTTTCCAGATGCTGGGTCAGGATTTTTTTAACGTCTTGCTGAACATGGTCATGATTATAAA
>JBAUWG010000551.1:0-1750 GCA_049583675.1 Desulfobacterales bacterium
GACTAATTCTGGTTGACATTCAAAACGACTATTTTTCAGGCGGGCGTATGGAGTTGGCCGGCATGCAGGAAGCCGGCCTGAGGGCGCGGGAGTTGTTGTCTCATTTTCGTGAAAACACCTGGCCGACATTTCACATTCAGCACATTTCCGTTCGGAAAGGCGCATCATTTTTTATTCCCGATACCGAAGGGATCAAATTTCACGAATGCATCAAGCCCCTGGCCGGGGAACTCGTTATCCAAAAAAATTACCCCAACAGCTTCAGGGAAACTTCCCTTTTGCAGGAACTTGAAAGACATGCTGTAAAAAGTTTGGTCATCTGCGGTGCCATGAGCCACATGTGCATTGATGCAACCACCCGCGCAGCTTTTGACCACCGTTTTGAGTGCACGGTGATTCAGGATGCATGTGCCACCCGGGATCTTGAATTCGGCGGGAAAAAAATTGCCGCCGACGATGTTCACGGCTCCTTTATGGCCGCTTTGGGATCGGCCTATGCGAAGGTTTTAAGTTTAGATGAATTCAAGCAAAAATAGAATCGGAAACCGTGAAAAAATCCAAATCATCCTGTCAGATAAAAACAACTTAAAAAAGAATCCATTCCTTTTCGCTCCCTTACCGTGATTTGCCGACTCCCACCCGATCACAGTAGCGCTGAATTTTGCATTGGCTGCAAAAGGGCGAGATCGGTTTGCAGATATTCTGCCCGTATGTGACCAAAAGATCGTTAATTATCAACCAGTAGCGTTTTGGCAGCTTGTCGCGCAGTGCCGTCTCCGTTTTTTCCGGGGTTTTGGTCTGAACGTAGCCCCAGCGGTTGGTGATGCGGTGCACGTGGGTATCAACACAGATTCCCGGCTTGTTGTAGCCCATTGTGACTACCAAATTGGCCGTCTTGCGCCCGACTCCCGGCAATTTCAGCAACGCATCAATGTCATCCGGCACCCGTCCATTGTATTCCGATAGTAGAATCAGGCAAATCTTTTGGATATTCTTCGCCTTGGTTTTATAAAAGCCCACCGGATAAATCGCCTTTTCAATCGTCGGCGTGAGCAGCTTTGCCATCGTCCGCGGCGTTTCGGCCAGCCGGAACAGCCTGGCACTTGCCTCACCGGTGGTCTTATCCTGAGTGCGCAGCGACAGCAGGCAGGAAATTAGAACGGTAAAGGGACTCCGGGAATAGTGCCCCACGACGGGGACCTCCCACTTTTGAACTTCTTTCTTCAGGATTTGAATTATCTTATGAATATCTTGATCGCGCATGAATGCCTTCTATAAATGAAAGCCGGTTGAATCGCAAGTTGTCTTTGATGCTCGGAAGTCGGGATGCATGGAGGCTGGAAAAACCTAAGACTGTCAGTTGTCCGTCGTCCGTGGTCCGTTGTTATCGTACAACGACATAAATCATTTAAATATTTTTCCAATGAACCACGGACAGCATTCAACTGACCCAATGAGCGCCGGCTCAATTATTCCTTGACATTATAGACCAATCCGGTATTAACGATTCTTGACTGGCGGATTTATTGCTGTTGTTGAAATCTATACCACTTTGTCAGATCGGCCTATCACGTATCTTATCGAGATTTGATCCTGCGAAAAGAGGTATTCGCTTTTTGCCGAATATATTTTAACTGCGGGTCATACCGGGCATTCATCCTCTCATATGTTGGAAATAATCTGGTTGATCAGAAAAAGGACCAACACTTGAATTGACAATTCAATGGGAGCACGCCATGCCGTCATACCT
>JBAUWG010000552.1:0-9467 GCA_049583675.1 Desulfobacterales bacterium
ATCTGATATCCCAATTAAAACCCATCAAGTCCCTTGATAATATTCTGGTTCGAAAAGACGGATTTGAAGCGATCATGGAGACCAGTGGCGTTCCGTGTTTGGACAAAAAGGGAAACTTAACCTGCTACAGGGGCGTCAATCGAGACATTAGTGAACGAAAACGTGCCGAATCCCGTATTCGACACCTATCTCAACAATTATTAAAAGCACAGGAAACCGAACGTCAGATGATTTCCTTTGAGCTCCACGACCGGGTGGCACAAGATCTTTCCGCTACAAAAATCGGATTTGACATGCTTTTAAAGGCTCAGCCTTCATTGGATTTCGCGGTAAAAGAAAAATTGATAGACATCTCAAATTGCCTCCAAAGGGCCATCAATGCCATCCGCGATCTCTCATATGATTTGCAACCTCCGGCCCTGGCGGAAATGGGCCTTGTAAAAGCGCTTGAAATATATTGTGAAGAATTTTCCAGCCAATTGGGAATAAAAGTCGACTTTCAATCGGCAGGTTTAAATTTATTCAGGCTGGATTCGAATACCGAAATCCATCTTTACCGTTTGGTTCAAGAGGGTCTAAACAATATCCGCAAACACGCCAATACCGACCGGGCCGTCGTCAGGCTTGTAGGCGTATTCCCGAATATTATTCTTCGCATTGAAGACAGCGGAAAAGGTTTTGATATCAAGATCCGGGAGATTGAATTGGGCGATGAAAAACGGATGGGCCTTCGAAGCATGAGAGAAAGAACCGGCTTGCTGGGTGGTCAAATGATCGTTCAATCGCGCCCGATGCACGGCACCAAGATATTTATAAAAATACCTTGCCAGGAGCAAAACCGTGAGTCAAAAAAAACGCATATTGATTATTGACGATCATCCCCTCTTTCGGGAAGGTATAAAGTCGATCATCGGACACAACCCCGGATATGAAATCGTCGGAGAAACAGGTACCGGCCGTCAAGGGCTTCAAATGGCCGAAGAGTTCAAGCCCGATCTGGTTTTGCTGGACGTGGGGCTGCCGGATGTTAGAGGACTTGTTTTGATCGGTGATATTTTAAGGTGTTCTCCCAAAATCCGTGTCATGGTTGTCAGTATGCATTCCAAGATAGACTATATCGTAAAGGCATTTCAGTCCGGCGCCATGGGGTATTTGGTCAAAGAATCTGCCGCGGATTTGCTATTGGGGGCTATTGATCATGTGTTAAAGGGCCATTACTTTATGGACACATCGGTATCCCATCAGGTGGTCAAAAAGCTTATCGGTTTGCCGGAAAAGCAGTTGGCGGTGGCAGGTTCCGGCTACGACTTGCTGACCGCCAGGGAACAGGAAGTCATGGGCCTTTTGGCCGAAGGACTGTCAACAGACCAGGTTTCGGATAAACTCTTCATCAGCCGAAAAACCGTTGAAAATCATCGCCATAGTATCATGCGAAAGCTCGATCTGCATAGCACGATTGAGTTGACCCGTTATGCTGCAAAGATAGGTCTCATCGACATCGATTTGTGGAAAGAATAATTTTTCATTAACCTCCCGTCCAATTCGAACGAACCTCGATGATTCCGTATCCCGTCGTTTCCCTTCCTGTGTATGGGGAAAGTTCCCCCCTTAGGAAATTTCCTCAGAACAAATGAAGCCGCCGCTCTATGGACATAACCCATCAAATAGATCATATATAACTCAAAAGACCGTTTTCAGGATTTGACACGCCTCATTCGATACTTTCAGCATATCGAGGGAAATCAGGGATGTTTTGGAAAAGCAGACGGAAGCTGTGATCGGGAAAACTGTTTATGGCGTGGATATTGATCGAAAGACGAATAAATCCATTTCAAACAAATTTCAGGCCAACAGCGCCTTTCTGCATAATTTCCTTCATATGAAAGGAGGAATTATGATCTGTTCCCCGTGTAAAAATTGTCATCGGAAAGATCTGCCGAAAGAAAAGTGCGCCAGGGATTGTCAAATATTAAAAACGTTACAAGAAATGGATTCGTCTTCCGAAAACATAAATGAGGGATGCGGAATAGACTATACCGAAGAATATGGTTATCATATCCCGTCAATGCTCACGTCGAACTCTTATTGGCCTGTCCATGATCCGGGTTACTAACGGAAAGTTCAGCCCAGTTGGGCGAGTAAACGCAGCTTCTGCCGGGGATTTGGGCTTGGAAGGTGTTGAACATGTGCTAAAGAGCCATTACCTTATGGACGCGGCGGCTTTCCATCAAGTGGTCGAAAAGTTTACCGGTTTGCCGGAAAAGCAGATGGGACCCCCAAACCGAACACGTATCTATTAAGCCTGATCCCTAAAATTTTCTCGCGGCTGTATGGGGAAAGATTCTTGCATAGGAAATTTCCCCAGAAAAAATGAATCCGCCGCCCTATGGACAAATCCGGTAAAGTCGATAATAAATGAATCAAAATTCCATTTGAGCTGATTTTTTTCTTTTCAGATTCTCGAAGCACAAGATTGTTATAATTTGGGGAGGTGTGCATGGCAGACAATCTTGACAATCATCCAAAAGATCAATTCCCGAATTTAAAACATCTCATTCGAAGCATTCAGCATCTTGAAGGAAATCTGGATTGTTTCGGCAAATCGGATGGGAACTGCGACCGTGAAGATTGTCTTTGGCGTGAATACTGCCTGAAGGAAAAAGAATAAAAGATTGAGACCTTTGCAAAGGTCCCCATTTAAGATTGCAAGGATGCTTATCCTTAGGAGGTGTGACATGTCAAAAGGAAAGTCAAATCAGAAAACCAAGCGAAAAAAATGGACATTTATATTGGAAGCAAAAGATGCCCAAGAGGTCCTCTTGCTGGGAGATTTCAACAACTGGAGTTCGGAAAAACACCCCATGCAAAGAGATGAAAATGGGATGTGGAATAAGACTGTGATGCTATTCCCCGGAAATCACGAATATAAATTTCTGGTCGACGGGCAGTGGAGAGAAGACCCTTCGAACAACCGTCTGTGCCCGAACTGTTTCGGGACATACAATAGTGTCATTGACCTTTCTGAATCCTAATTCGGCTGATCCCGTTTCTTTAAAAACGGATCGCATCAACGAAGTGTCAGAAGGGACATACCGATAAATATCTACGAACCATTCGCCGGACAATAAATTATCGACTCGAGCGAAGATATAAAAGTGCGCCGATAACAAGAGGTGGAACAATGGCATCCAATTTCAAAATTTATTGTCACCAAAACAGCGATAATCTTCATCTAAAACTCCTGGGAGACTTTGACGGTACATCCGCTTATGAGCTGATCCGTGCATTGGAAAAATATCAGGGAAACGGTGGAAAGGTTTTTATTCACACATGTGCGCTTTCTTCCGTTCATCCGTTCGGCCTGGAAGTATTTCAAAAAAATTGTTCGATCAAAAAGCTGTCCCAAACCCTGACCTTTACCGGAGAATATGGGACAACGATTGCGCCGCAAGGGAGCAACGCACTCTGATGGCGCCCAATTTGGATGGATGATTTGTGATTGTTGATTGATGATTGAAGGCATTGCTCGCGAAGCGCCCACATCGTTTCGTAATTCGTGTGTTGCACTTCGACTTTTTGACTAAAAAGCGGAGCGTTCATTACACATTAGATACACAGGATCATTAGATCATGATTAATTCTCCAGCCAATCCCCGCGTTCTCCTGGTAACCCCTGAAGTCACCTATCTTCCCGATGGAATGGGGCAATTTGCTAATGGTTTGAATGCCAAAGCCGGCGGGCTTGCCGATGTGTCTGCAGCATTGATCAATGCACTGTATAATCAAGGCGCTGATATCCATGTCGCGTTGCCGGACTATCGGTCCATATTTAGCGGCAGTATGGCACCCATTGTAAAAAGAGAGCTCGGTAAACTAAGAAACAGCGTCCCGGGAGACAGAATCCATCTGGCTCAAGACAGGGTCTTTTTCTATCTGAACCATATCTATTCCGAAAATGAGTTTGAAAACGTTAAAATCTCGCTGGCCTTTCAGCGAGAGGTGATCAACAATATTATTCCCAGAGTGAAACCGGATTTAATTCATTGCAATGATTGGATGACCGCTTTGATTCCGGCCGTGGCCAGACATTTGGGCATTCCCTGTCTGTTTACCGTTCACAACATCCACACGGTTAAATGCACTCTTTCTGAAATCGAGGAAAGGGGCATTGACAGTGCTTTGTTTTGGCAGAACCTTTATTATGAAAATTTCCCTTCCAATTATGAAAATACCAGGAGCTCGATTCCTGTGGATTTTCTGGCCAGCGGTGTTTTTGCCGCTCATTTTGCCAATACGGTCAGCCCCGGATTTTTAGAAGAAATGTTCGAAGGCCGGCACGGATTTGTGAAAAATTGTATGCAGCAAGAGCTGGCCAACAAAAATAGCGCCGGATGTGCCATCGGGATTTTAAATGCCCCCGACCCTTCTTATCATCCCTCCAATGATGCGGTTCAGCCCTGCATGTATTCCGCAAACAATCATACTTTGGGAAAAAAGACCAATAAGCGGATACTTCAAAAAACTTTGGGTTTGATCCGGGACCCCCAAGCCCCCATCTTTTTTTGGCCTTCCCGTCTGGATCCGGTTCAAAAGGGATGCCGATTACTGGCAGAAATCCTTTATGAGGTCATTTCCCGCTATTGGAAAGAAAATTTTGAAATTGTTTTTGTGGCGGACGGGGAGTTTCAAAGGCATTTTAAAGACATCGTTCGATATAGCGCTTTGTTCGATCGTGTGGCAATATGTGATTTTAATGAACGGTTGGCGCGGCTGGCTTACGGGGCGGCGGATTTTGTATTCATGCCTTCAAGTTTCGAACCCTGCGGTCTTCCTCAGATGATCGGTCCGATATACGGCGCCCTCCCAGTGGCTCATGATACCGGCGGCATTCATGATACGGTATTTCATTTGGATGTTCCTAAGGATACGGGCAACGGATTTGTGTTTAACACCTTCGACTCAGGTGGTCTGTCATGGGCCATTGATCAGGCCATGCAGTTTTATAGGATGTCCGCTGATGTCAAAGAACGACAGATCCGTCGAATAATGACGGAAAGCGCCGCAATATTTAATCATCAGGTCACCGCAAAACAATATATCAATCTATATGAAAAGATGCTTCAGCGCCCACTCATTAACCGGAAAAATATTGATTCTCCTGATACCCATAACATTTCGAGTCAGAAAGGATATCATAAACCAAACAGGCAAGATCCGAGGACGCATCGGTTTCCATTGGAACATCCGGATGCACGAAATATTATCCGTTTTCCAAAAAAACACCGGCATGTTGAGAAAGAGCGGCGCAAAACAGATGTCGGATAAATTCATAGAACAATCCTAATGATGAAAGTAAATGACTTATGGAAGCATTATTGAGAACGATATTTGAGGCATTTCCCGATAAATCGAAAATTATCTTTAAAGGTAAATGTTCCGACTGCGGCAACGATGTCATCATTGATATCATTCCCACATCAGAAGGCTTCGGATTGTTAGGGGGTGGTTTTGTTGAATGTTCAGCGGAAAAGTACGCCGCTAAATGCCAAAGTTGTTATAAGGTGAATTCCAAAATGCTTGAGCTGTATGCGGCAAAACCAAACGTTTTGCCGATATTTGATAAAAAAGGCCTTTTGAGTTCCATATTGTCATTAAAAAGCCGGATGGTGATATAAATATGAAAAAAATCCTTTTAGAATGGTTAATTATAGTCTTTCCTGAGTGCCAGCCTTGCTTTTGAAATCACAAATTCCAAGCACCCAACACCCAATTAACCCACCGCTAAGGATAACCAACGCCTGGTTTTCTAAGCCAAAATTTTTACTTATTAACGCTTCATATTTTGCTTTTTGCCGCCCAACATCCCTTTACATCCTGTAAAAAATACTGACATCAGTTCTTTTACTTGCATTGAGAAACGTCAATGGATCATTAAAAATTAGCGGATTTATCAAAGAGTTATTTAAACGCTTTTTAAAAGATGCTTTTGGCACACCTTTTGCGATGATAATGATCGGGGTTTTTACATTTACTCGCATGGAACGAATTTCAAATGGAAGAATAAAAGCAAGGGGGTACCAAATGAAGGGAATGAGAAAGATATATGATATGCTCATGTGGGGGGCATATGCCCATGCAAAATGGGAATATGAAACCAGCATGTCTATTCTTAGAAACAAAAAGAAAATGCTTTTTCTGCTGATACTTTCCGTTGTCCTAATTTCCACGGGAACAGTTCTGGTCTATGCAAAAGGCGCTCTAATACTCGGAGGGAGTAAGGCATACGCCCCCCCGGTCGGTTTTGCCGCCGGCGCCTTTATCGTCGCGATATTAGTAGGTTTCGCGGCAGGATTGATGACGGGCGCCATCGGCGTCGGCGGCGGGGTGGTCGTCACCCCGGCCTTGATGAGCGCGGGAATTAGAGGCATCGTCGTGGTGGGTACCGATCTTTTACACATGTTTGCCAAAGCTATTATGGGAACCGCCGTCCACAAGAAATTGGGGAACGTGAACTATCGTCTCGCCATCGCATTTGTGGTCGGCTCTTGTATCGGTGTTACTTGCGGTGGATACATAAACAGAACTGTTTATACCATAAATCCGGTGCTGAGCGATGCGTTCATCAGCATAATCTATGTTGCCTTGCTTGGGTTTCTCGGTTTCTATGCCATTCAGGATTACTTTCGCCTTAGAAAGGCAGAAGGTTTAGTACAAGAAAAACAAGAAAAAAAGGTGGAAATATCAGGGGCCGCTCGAAAACTGCAGTCGTTGAAAATTCCCCCTATGATAAAATTCGATGAAGATCTGGTGCCCGGCGGAAGAAAGATATCTTTTCTTTTGGTCACCATTGTCGGTTTTTTTGTGGGAACATTTGCTGCAATCATGGGCGTCGGCGGCGGATTTCTGACATTTCCCTCTTTTGTTTATCTGCTTGGGATATCCTCTTTTACGACCGTCGGAACAGATATCTTCCAGATCGTCTTCACGACCGGTTATGCGTCCATCGCCCAATATGCCATATATGGATTCATTTTTGTTTCACTGGCAATGGGCCTCCTTTTGGGATCGCTCATCGGCGTTCAATTCGGAGCGCTCACCACCAAGGTCGTGAAAGGCATGCACATCAGGGCATTTTACGGCTTGGTCATGCTTGCAGGCTTTATGAACCGGCTGCTGGCCCTACCCTCTAAGTTATCGGATTTAGGATACATTCACATCTCAAAATCTCTGGGGGGCAACCTGAAGCTGGCCGGAGTCGTCATACTGTTCGGAATCATAACCTACTTTGCGCTGTGGGTTTTTTACCGTTTTATAACCAATGTTCAAACGTTTAGACAAGAAGTATTGAAAATGGAGGGATAGAAAATGGAACTCGTTTTGAATAAAAAGGAATTCACACTGGGGGCGGTCCTCTCGGTTGCCTTCTTTGTCTTTTTGTTTGCAATACATACCATCGCAGTCATCAGCATCAACGGAAAATCCCTGGTGCGTTACACCGATGAGATGTTTGTATCCGTATCCAAAGGCTCGGTTTACTTTATCCCGGAGCTTGTGAAATCGGCAGACAAACATGTTGGAAAAATTCTCGATGTCAAAATACAGAAAAACGAAAAAGCAGCAATGCTTTTCAAAAAGGCAAACGCGAGTGTTATTTCGGAAAATGGAGATCTGAAGATAAAAGGGGATTTGGGCGGAATATTAAAAAGCGTTCTTGCAGATGCCGACGCCGTTTTCAAGGGTGAAGACAAGCCATTATACGACAGATACGGATATGCCGGTAAGGAGGTTGTGCTTCAGTGGTGGTCGGCTTTTAAAGAAATAGAGGGCGTGTTGCAAAAAGCCAAAAAGTTTGCTGGAATAAAACCCTTGGAAACGGTAAGAATCAAGGCCCTTGAGCCGGCATTTAACTTTTATGGGGTTGAAGCAACATCTGCCTCGCAACATGTTTGGGGCATAACCGGTATTATTGGATTCTACGTGATTTACACGGTGTGGTGGGGATATGCCATATACTTTCTTTGCGAAGGCGTGGGACTGCTGATGAAAAAATCAAAGGAAAAAAAGGAAGCGTAAACTTTTTAAAAATGAAGGTCGGTTTCCGTCATTCATTGGTTTTGTTCAAAGGGTTGAAACATGTTAAGCAATATGGGTAAAGCCGATCGGCTAATTCGCATGGCGGCCGCGTTTGTCATTGTCTTCGGCAGTATTTATTTTAATGGATTGTGGGCGATTTTGGGTGTTCTGATTCTTTTAACCGCCGTTATGGGTTGGTGCCCGATTTACGCCCTGTTCCACTTGTCCACCACTAGAGAGCAAGTAGAAATACCTGCAGATACATCCGGTGAACATGAACCGCGGTGCGGACCGAAACGATTGTTAAAATAACCGAGCCCGGGCTGTTTTCTAAAAAAAACACTGCATGATGTCTTTGGAGTGATTTGAAAATAAAAACGCCGCGACGCATCATGTAACTTCGTCATCAAAGGAGCCTGTCATGTATCATAAAATACTGGTCCCCCTGGATGGCTCGAAACGAGCGGAAGCTATTTTACCCCATGCCGAGGAAATGGCGAATCGATATGGGGCCGAGATAATTTTTCTTCGCGTTGAAGAGCTGTTTGTCATGCTGGAGTGGGATGAGGTCGTAGATCTGGAGAATTGTCGCGAAAAGTTCGATGCGCGAAAGAAAACGTCGGAAGCGTATCTGTCCCAGCTTAAAACCGAATTCAAGGATAAAGGCATTCGGGCAGACGCACGCGTTGTTCATGGACCGGTGGTGAAGTCGATATTAACCGCTGCCGAAGATATGGACGTGGATATCCTGCTAATGGCCAGTCACGGTCTTGGCGGATTGCACCGAACTTTTTACGGCAGCGTCACTGCCGGCGTCCTGCAAAAGATAGACCGTCCCTTGCTGATCATCAGAACCCGCAGGATGGAGTAGGAATAGCGGAGTGTATACATTCAGGGGGTACGTGCCCCCTGAATCTATACAGCGGAGCGATCAAGACAGATGAGAGCATTTGGTTGCATGGCGGTCGGGACGATTTTTCTTTTCTTTTCCTTCCCTCTTGCCGATGCACTTGCCGGTGAATCCGGAAGAGTCGGACTCCTAAACTCCGGAATTGATTTTCTGTGGATCGCCATTATTATCCTGGGAGCCAAATTATCCAATCTGGTAGAACGATTCGGGCAGCCTGCGGTCTTAGGCGAACTGCTGTTCGGAGTAGTGTTGGGTAACATGGCGTTGGCCGGTTTCAATTTCTTTGAGCCGATCCGGAAAGATATCGTTATCCGTTTTTTGGCTGACATCGGTGTTGTCATTTTACTCTTCCAGGTCGGCCTCGAATCGAATACCCGGAAAATGCTGCAAGTGGGTCCCCGGGCCTTTCTCGTTGCCATTGTCGGCGTTACCGTACCGTTTTTTCTGGGTACCGTTGTGGCCGGGCCGCTTCTTCTCCCTGAGC
>JBAUWG010000553.1:0-4773 GCA_049583675.1 Desulfobacterales bacterium
CATCAAAGGATTGTGTCACCTGCGGTCCGCTTTTTTCCCAGGAACGCGTTACAACAAATTCTTCTTTCAAGTTATTATATTTGATCGTATTTGTAACCTTTACATCCCTTATCTTATAGTCAAACCAGAAATTTCGAACTTGATAAAAACTGATAAAAAATGAAAAAGTCGCGGGAACACCGCTTAAAATTGCCTTTTTCATCTTTGGCGTAAATGCGCCTTCAACATTCATATACACAAGGAGATCATCGCGGGTGTTCGTCACGATGATATTTGATAACACTGCTTTCTTCGCAAAAGCCAAGGAATAAAAACAAAATATGATGGCCATGGTCAAGGCCAACGATTTACGATTTATAAGTGATATCATATTTATTTTAGTTGTTATGACTTAGAAAACAGAATTTTTACAAGCAACTATAAAGAATAATCCGATCAATTATTATCGAATGCTGTTTTAAATGGCAAGCGATTTTGATGAAAAGGAAAGCCGTCGCCCTATAAATGTTATCGGTTTACTCCCTGCAAACCTTGTTTTTGAGTGCGGCAGGCTTCAATCCCCGATAAAAGGTGCATTAGAAAAAATCATCCCATAAATACATACAGCTTGTTGCTGACAAGGATCAAGCCGACAACAATCAAGACCATCCCGGCAGCCATATTGACATATTTTAAAACTTTTGAAGCTTTCCCGATAAAAATCAAAAGAAAATTGATAAAAATGGACATCAAAATAAAAGGGAGCGCGAGTCCGGCCGAATAGACGGCAAGAAGCACAACACCTTGCCATAGCGTTCCCTGGCTGCCGGCAAGAATAAGGATAGATCCAAGCAAAGGTCCGACGCAAGGACTCCATCCTGCGCCGAAAGCCATTCCGATGACGAGTGTTCCAAAAAAATGCAGCGGCTTCTTCTTCATCGTTATCCGCTTTTCAAAATCAAGTCCCCGTATGCGAATGACACCTGTCAAATGGATCCCCAAAATGATAATCAAAATACCGCCGATGATTCTGATCCAATCCTTATATGTTACCATCAAGCCGCCGAGATAGGAGGCTGAGGCGCCCATGGAAATGAAAACCAGAGAAAATCCCAAAACAAAGAAAAACGTTGAGATAAACACTTTTTTCCGGATAGCCGTATTGCGGGCTTGTGTCAGTTCCTCCAGTGAAAATCCTGTAATAAAGGTGAAGTACGCAGGTATCAGCGGCAATACGCATGGGGAAAAAAATGATAGAAGCCCGGCAATAAACGCTGCGGGATAAGATACGGTTTGAATGAACATTACAATCCTTTAGGTATCGAAAAAATCAACTTCCCGCAATCAGCAAAATCAGAAACACCTCGGAATTATTGGGGATAATCGCCTTTTCGAAATCTGATATCCCGTCATCATGTTTGCCCTTTCTTAACATCCGTGATCAATAAAATTTTGCATGACGATTTCCCCCAGTTCTTTGGATCGCCGGGTTGCCGCTTCCACCGCATTGATAAGCGTGGTTCGAAGCCCGCCTTTTTCAAGGGCATGAATTCCGGCAATGGCCGTTCCGCCCGGAGATGTTACCATGTCCTTCAATCTGCCCGGATGTTCTTTGGTTTCCATTAATAATTTTGCAGCCCCTAAAATCGTTTGTGTTGAAAGAAAAAGGGCTTCTTCCCTTGACAGTCCCATCTTAACGCCGGCATCGGCCAGGGCATCGACAATGATGAAAATATATGCCGGCCCGCTGCCGCTCAATCCCGTGATAGCATCCATGAGAATATTCTCTTTCAAAAAAATGCTTTTCCCTATTGAGTCAAAGATCGCCATGGAAAGATCGATGTCTTCTTTGGTCGCATTCATCCCGGCTGAAATCACCGTGGCGCTTTCTTTAACGAATGCTGCAATGTTCGGCATGACGCGGATCAGACGCAGTTCTTTTTTAAGGCAGGTCTCGATGGCGGCCAGAGGAACGCCTGCGGCGATGGAAATGACAAGCTTGGACATATCCAAAAAAGGAGCTGTTTCTTTTAATACGGACGAGATGATCTGAGGTTTAACCGCATAAATGATGATTTCCGAAGCTTTTACGGCTTTGGTGTTATCCGTAAGGGTCGCCACACCATATTTTTTTTGAACGGATTCCAGTTTATGGTTGCGAATATCCGTGCAAATGATATTTTCCGGAGAGGATGACGCCGAAGAAATGAGCCCGCTGACCAGCGCTTCTCCCATATTTCCCGTTCCGATGAGGCTGATTTTTTTATCTTTTAACATGAGTTCCATTTCCTCCTAATTTGTCAGGCACTTAAGATCGATTTTTAAAAGGCTAAACGCGTGCCTGTTATAAACATTTTGGCATAATAATTGCTTGAATTTTCGAACGAGCGCGTCTAATATTAAAAAAATCGGAACCCGCTGGATGGCAGATTTTCGCCGGAATGGTCGGTATGGGATTCTATCCGGCTACGTGCTTAATTTACTGTATGCTTTTATCGTCAGATGATTCGGTATGTCAACGAATTTGGCTGAAATTTCTTGACTTTTTGTCATTATGTCATTAATTTTCATAAAAAAATTGTCAAAAAAATGACTCTTTAAATAAGTGGCATGTTTTTTTAATATGTTCATCAAATAACAAGAAAAGATTATCAACATGTTTATTGTCGGAAATTTCATAAAGGCTGTTGCCATCATTCTTAATTATGCTCTCACTTTTTATATGTGGATCATCATTGCGAATGCAGTACTTTCCTGGGTAAGTCCGGATCCTTATAATCCAATCGTTCGCTTCATCAACAGTGTCACCGAACCGGTTTTATATCGAATCCGAAGCAAATTACCTGTCAGCTTCGGCGGCATCGATTTTTCACCGATCATTGTTATTTTAGGGATCATATTTTTACAAAATTTTGTCGTCAACAGCCTCTTGAGACTGTCCCTATCGTTTATGTAACCCGAAAAGGAAGGTGATAGCTTATGAAATTAACACCCCTTGATATTCAGCAACAACAGTTTAGAACACGGTTCAGAGGTTTTGATGTCCGGGAGGTGGATACATTTCTTGAACACACGGCGGATGCCTTCGAACTGCTGCAAGGTGAAAATAACCGTTTACGGGAAGAAATCAAACGGCTTCAGATGGAGAGCCAAGCGTATCGAGAACGCGAAGAAAGTTTTAAGCGTGCCGTGCTGAATTCTCAAAAAGTGTTGGACCAGATGAAACAAAATGCCAGGAAATCGGCTGAATTGGTCATCGCTGAAGCAGAGGTCAAAGCAGAGAAAATTCTCAGTAGAGCGCAAAACAGACTTTCACAACTTCATGAAGACATTGCGGAACTGAAGCGGCAACGATCGCAGATCGAAGTTCAAATCCGTTCTGTCATTGAGGGCCATGCCAAACTTTTGGATATCGGAAAAGAGGAAGCCAGAATCAGGGAAGAGGAAGACGGCAAACTTAAACTGTTTAGACAGTCTGAACCGGCGGGTAGATAAATATGGCAAAAATTGACGCCTTTTTCAAATTGATGCATGAACAGGGAGCTTCAGATCTCCATCTTGTGTCCGGACAACCACCTGCACTCCGAATCCGGGGTGATATGGAAAGAATCAAATATAAAGTATTGGACAATGACGAGCTGAAAGCCATGCTCTATGAAATCGCACCCGCCAATAAAATCAAGGAATTTGAAGAAACCGGTGATATCGATTTCGGTTACGAAATCCCCGGCGTTGCCAGGTACCGATCAAATTTCTTTATGCAGAAAAACGGCTGCGGAGCCGTTTTCAGGCAAATCCCCGAAGAAATCATGACTGCCGAACAGTTGGGACTTCCCAGTGTGATCTCCAAACTGGCCTCGCTGCCCAGAGGACTGGTCCTGGTCACCGGACCCACCGGAAGCGGTAAGTCCACGACATTGGCCGCCATTGTCGATGTTGCCAATCGCATTCGAAAAGACCATATTATCACTATTGAAGACCCTATCGAATTCGTTCACCGGAGCCGGGGATGTATTATCAACCATCGTGAAGTTGGCATCCATACGAAATCATTCAGCGCGGCGCTGAGAGGCGCGTTGAGAGAAGATCCGGATATCATCCTGGTGGGAGAAATGAGGGACCTTGAAACCATATCGCTTGCCATAGAGGCCGCATCCACCGGACACCTGGTTTTCGGGACCTTGCATACCATGAGCGCGCCGAAAACTATTGATCGTATCATCGAGGTTTTTCCGGCTTCCGAACAGGCGCAAATCCGTTCCACCTTGTCCGACGGAATTCGAGCGGTCATCTCGCAGGTATTATTTAAAAGAGTAGACCAAAAAGGACTCTGCGTGGCGCTCGAAATTTTAATCGCGACGCCCGCGGCGCGAAATCTTATTCGTGAGGGAAAAACCCACCAGATTCCTTCCGTCATTCAAACAGGAAAAAAATACGGCATGCAACTTTTGGATGACGCCATTATGGCTCTTTTTGAAAAAGGGTGGATCACTGCGGATGACGCCTATCTCAAGTCTAACGACAAGGCAAGATTCAGACAATTTATAAAAAATCCGCCGGCCGACTTTACCGAGGCTTAACGATCGTGAGGGGTTATTTTGAAGAAACAGGAAATTGACCATCTATTGGCAAGAATGCTGGATGCCTATGACAATGTTTCAGATCTGAATATCACGGTGGGGAAACCGTTCCAGGTTGAGACTGCAGGCGATCTCGCTGTTGTGGACCTGAAGCCGACATTTAAAGAGATCACCCCTTTTCAATCTGAAATCTTTGCTCTCAACCTGATCAACC
>JBAUWG010000554.1:0-10935 GCA_049583675.1 Desulfobacterales bacterium
TCGCTGCAACGTCCAAGGACCTCGAATCTGAGGTCAAAAACGGCACCTTTCGCGAAGATCTCTTTTTTCGGCTCAATGTGTTGCCGATCCAACTGCCTTTGTTGAAGGACCGAAGCGAAGACATACCGATGTTGAGCCAGCATTTTATCGATTGCTTCAATATCAGCCTCGAAAAAAATATCAATGGCATATCGCCCGCGGCCATGTCCCTTTTGCTCAAACATTCCTGGCCGGGAAATGTCAGGGAGCTAGAAAATGTTATCGAACGCGCCGTCATACTTGCCGAGGGAACGATTCTGGTGCCGGAAAATTTTCCCCTTAATTTGGATGGTGGGTCAAAGACCGAAAAGGTGGCGGAATTATTTGACGGATACTCTTTGAAGGTGAACCAAAAGATACTGGAAAAAAGACTCATCACAAAGGCGCTTACGGAAACAAAAGGCAACCGGACCAAGGCCGCGGGCATTCTTGAAATCAGCCATCCCTCCCTTTTGAGTAAGATGAAGGCGTATAACATCGACCTTTAGCTATTGTCCATCCATAAAGGGTCTTTTTGTCCAATCTCTGCGTTATGCCCAAAAAATAATCCTCGGAATATTGCACATATGCCTGCGGTTATTTTTTTCGCATGTCTTGATCTTTAACAAAAATCCTCATTTCTGGATGGACAATAGATAGTTCCTATCCATAAATGTCCATTTTTCGCGATCTATATGCCCCTTGGAATGCCTGTCCACGAAAATGTTTACCCCTTTCATAGGAGCAATTGCTCATTCTTTCCCTTTATCGGCCATGTCCGAGCACCTGTTTTCGTAAAACTATGCAAAGACAGGCATGGATGCCATCTGCTCTAATGTGTCAAACATCTTTGTTTGATCTCTATCAACTTAATACAAAATTGTAATTTAATATGTTAATTACTACAAAATTGTATAATAGATAGTAATTAAATATTCTATAAAAACAATATGTTAAGGATGGCATGGATTTTGTACAGATAATGCATGTTCGTTAAAGCTGCCTGAACGGAATAATAAAAACCGGATATCAATATAGCAGAAGGAGGATGCCAAGGTTCGATCACCGGAGAGGGAAGCATAAGGAACGGATGGTAAGTAGAATTTATACAATGAGTTATGAACATGCCGAAATACGGCGAAAATTGAAATGGAGTAACAAAATGAAACGATTGGTTAGTGTATTGGTTGTTATGGTGTTTTTGTTTATTGCAGGAATGGTGTTTGCCGGAGATGAAGCGCCGAACGCCCCCTCTTCGCCTGCTACAACGTCAACGCTGATGCCGGACCCAACCGGGGCGAACACCGGTGGGGCCTCGGATGTGATCGGTGCAACCGCCAATGCCCCTACACAAGAAGACATGACAAAAATGAAAAATAGCGAACCGTTGGCCATAAAGCTGGCGGATGTTATCGGGCATAACCGAATTGCCATCAATTTCATGTGGACCCTGGTTTGCGGTTTTCTCGTCATGTTTATGCAGGCGGGCTTCGCACTTGCGGAAACAGGCTTTACGCAGGCTAAGAATGCGGGACACACCATGGCTATGAACATGATGGTATACGGCATTGGCATGCTCGGCTACTGGATATGCGGATTCGCCCTTCAGATGGGCGGCGTGGGAAATGTCGCAAGCCTCGGTGGTGGGACCGGGTTGCTGAGCGGGGAATTTGCATTCCATCTTTTTGGAAAGGATTTCGGCATCTTGGGGACAAAAGGGTTTTTTCTGTCCGGAAGCACTTACGATGCAGCGATCTTCTCCCTGTTTCTCTTCCAGATGGTCTTTATGGACACCACCGCCACGATTCCCACCGGGGCAATGGCTGAACGCTGGACCTTTAAATCCTTTGTCATTTACGGATTCTTTATTTCGATGTTCGTATACCCGCTGTATGCCAACTGGATATGGGGCGGCGGCTGGCTATCCCAGTTGGGAGCCAATTTCGGGATCGGACACGGGACACTCGATTTTGCCGGATCATCTGTCGTTCATATGACCGGCGGCGTGGCGGCGCTTGCCGGGGCCATGGTTCTCGGGCCGCGACTCGGAAAATTCAGCAAGGACGGCAAACCCAACGCCATACCGGGCCACCACATTCCAATGGCCATCACCGGCTGCTTCATCCTTGCTTTCGGTTGGTTCGGCTTCAATGCGGGATCGACACTTGCCGGCAATGACCTGCGAATCGGCGTCATCGCCACAAACACCATGCTGGCATCCGCATCCGGGGCTCTCTTTGCGATGTTCTACATGTGGATCTTTTACGGTAAGCCTGATGTTTCCATGGCCGCCAACGGTATGCTGGCGGGCTTGGTTGCCATCACCGCCCCATGCGCGTATGTGAATTCGGTTTCCGCCGTGGTTATCGGCGCCATTGCCGGTGTTCTCCTGTGCATCAGTGTATTTTTCATCGAACGCGTGTTAAAGATCGATGACCCGGTGGGCGCGATCTCCGTCCATGGCGTTAACGGGGCTTGGGGACTCTTGGCTCTGGGGCTTTTCGCCGATGGGACTTACGGTGACGGGGTCAATGGCGTCTCCGGTGTCGTCAAGGGCCTTTTTTACGGGAATGCTTCGCAGTTCGTCGCTCAGCTCATCGGTATCATCACCAACTTCGTGTTCGTGTTCGTAGTGATGTATGTTTTCTTTAAGCTCCTGGACAAGGTCGTTCCGCTCAGGGTCTCCGAAAAACTGGAGATCGAAGGGCTGGATCAGAGTGAAGTGGCGGTTTCCGCATATCCGGATTTCAACATCAACAAAGGCATTTGGTAAGCAGGAGTTGACCATGAAAAAAATAGAAGCCATCATCAGACCGTTTAAGCTGGAAGACGTCAAAAACGCGCTCAACGGAATCGGTATATCGGTATAAAGGGGATGAGCGTTATGGAAATCAAGGGATTCGGTCGTCAGAAAGGACACGTTGAATTTTGCCGCGACGCGGAATACGATACCGCCTTTATCCCCAAGATAAAAATTGAAGTTCTGGTTGCCGATAATCTGCTGGATAAAACGCTGGTAGCCATAATCGATACGGCAAAGACCGGCAAGATCGGTGACGGGAAGATCTTCGTATCGTCACTCGATCAGGTTATCCACATCCGAACCGGCGAAACCGGCGATGACGCGATTTAATCGTAAAGCCCCCTCATTTCCGGCACGCGACGGCCGCGTAACAGCCACTGTAAGCCGGTTGGAGTTGGGGGGAATGTAACACATTTGTCATTTAAAAATATTACCGCTTCGGGTATAATGAAATTTCAAAATTGATTCTTGCCAAACAAACCGGGTGCTTTGCACCCGGATGCAAGTTCAACGTTGAAAGCACTAACGTGCTTTTGCCTTTTCGGCCTGTGGCCGAAAATTCAAGCCACCCGCTTTGCGGGTGGTAGTTGACTCAATTATATCCGAAGCTTTTTTTCTGACGTCCAACGGAGTTGTGTCAAAGGATTAAATCATCACAGAGGCTGGAGAATAACATTGGAAGACACGGCCGCGATTCAACGCATACTCAACGATGTATATGGTGAAACAACCGGAAAGACGGCGTTTGATAAGATTCTTGCAATCATTAAAAAATATTCGGATCCGAAAGGCCGGGAAAAGACCCATTTTTCCCAAAATGATGTATTTTTGATCACCTATGGGGACACGTTAAATAAAATCGGGGAGGCGCCCCTGGAAACACTTTTCAAGTTTGCCGAAAGCCGGTTTAAAGATGTGTTTTCAACCCTGCATATCCTGCCGTTTTTTCCTTATTCTTCGGATGACGGATTTTCGGTGGTCGATTTTTTCGCGGTTGATCCCGAATTGGGTGATTGGAAGGATATCCAGTCATTAATGCGCGATTTTCGGTTGATGTTCGATCTCGTGCTCAATCACGTTTCTTCCAAGAGCACATGGTTTCAAAACTATCTGGATGAAAAACCGGATTATAACGATCTGGCCATTGAAATAGACCCGTCCATTGATTTGTCGCTGGTGACAAGACCCCGATCCCTGCCGCTTTTGACGCGATTTGACAAAACTTCCGGTGATATCGTGTATGTTTGGACCACATTTAGCGCCGATCAAATCGATTTGAATTATAAGAGCATAAATGTTCTTGAAAAAATGGTAGAAGTCCTTCTTTTTTATGTAAAGAAAGGGGCCGCAGTTATCCGACTTGATGCCGTTGCGTATCTTTGGAAGGAAATCGGGACGTCCTGTATTCATCTGAGGCAGGCTCATCAGCTGGTTCAACTTTTTCGCAAAATACTGGATATGGTTGCACCCTGTGTGCTTCTGATTACCGAGACCAATGTGCCCCATCCAGAGAATGCCAGTTATTTTGGGGATGGTAAAAATGAAGCACAAATGGTTTATAATTTTACCTTGCCGCCCCTGCTCCTTTATTCTTTTATCCGGCAGGATTCCAGGCCGCTATCCCGATGGGCCGAATGTTTACGAAACAGTTCTCCCGGCAACACATTTTTCAACTTTACGGCGTCCCATGACGGCATTGGCGTGCGGCCGCTGGAAGGAATTCTGGCGCGGGATGAAATTGAAAATCTCATGGATATCGTCAAGGAGAACGGCGGGGATGTTTCCTATAAAAAAGATTCGAATGGCGCCGATAGTCCTTATGAACTCAATATCACCTATATCGATGCGCTGTTAAACCCTGAAAATAAAAACGATCCCTGGCACATACCCAGATTTCTGGCTTCCCAGGCCATACAGCTTGTTTTGCCGGGGGTGCCGGCGATATATATTCACAGTGTTTTAGGTTCAAGAAACTGGCTGGAAGGTGTCCGTCAAACCCAAAGCAAAAGAGCTGTCAACCGGGAAAAACTGCGGGTGGATGATATCTTATCGCAACTAAAAGATCCTGAAACGTTTCGTTCCAGGATCTTTTATCATTTTATTCATATGATCAGAACCAGAAGGAGCCAGCCTGCTTTTCATCCAAAGGCGGATTTTGACGTACTTCATATCGATCCAAAAGTATTTGTCATTACCAGACGTTCAAAGGAGCAAACGATATATACCGTCACCAATATTTCATCTCGCCGAACCAAGGTTTCGCTGTCGGATGCAAAGGCGCCTCACCGGATGAAGGATCTCATTACCGGTGAGGTGTTTCCGTCAGATGGATTGGCGTTGAATCCCTATCAGTTCCTATGGCTTTGTGAAGGGTGAGAATAAAAGGAATAATAAGGAATGCATCCGAGCAGACGCTCATCGACTGTTGATTTTGTCTCTTAATTTTCCCGAACACTTGAAGGTGACGACTTTGCGTTCCTTTAAGGTCAAGTCGCTGCCGGTGGCAGGGTTTCGGCCTCTCCGCTCTTTTTTTTTCTTAATACAAAATTTGCCGAATCCCGAGATCAGAACGTCTTCACCTTTTTCCAATGTGCCTTTCATAATTTCCAATAATGTCTCAATGACTTCCACAGATTTTTTCTTGGTAAAACCGAGTTCGTGTATACTTGTGACAATATCATTTTTTGTTAATGCCATGGCGCCTCCTAACCTGATTATTCCAATGTGGATCTTGAATAAAACCTGTGATATTGAACACTGTCATTCGTTATTTTGTTTCGAGTTGTCATCTTCCGGTTTGTTGGCTTCGATTTTTTTAATGATTTTATTGGTCCTTATCATAATTTTATCAATTTCAGCTTTCAGCTTATTCTCTTCGGGATCACTCATTCAATTTTCTCCCATGGGTGAGCTTATTATCTATCGGTATGCTAAAACAAATACATTTGTCAAGACGGTTCAACGAAAAATCGTGATTCTTTATATTTTTGACAGGTTACGATTAAATGCCGCGAAGATCTCAAGATGTCTTGCCTGAGACGCGCTACGTTTCTTGAAGCAATTCTTCGGCAACATCGAAATGGTGGCCGATATCAGTCCGCAAATCCAGTCGGTTCCCGTCGGAATTCTCACGGGGTATGACCCTTATTTTGCCGTTTTCAAACGCCGCCAATACCTTTCTGCGCAACTGCTCGGCTGTTTTGGCACGGCTTTGTCCGGGTTTGACGCTGGCGTTGACATTGCAATATACAACACGGCTGCCGTCGGACTTGAAAGCTTGGTCTTCTTCTGAATATGTCATGGCAGAGGGAATTACCTGGATCTTCTTTTTCTTCAGGTAGCCAAAATCGATATCCACGGGTTCCCCTTTGGTACAGGACCAGGGATATCCTTTCTGGCTCTGAGGGCCTCCGGGTCCTGTTACCAACGCCGTGCAGATGGAAATTTGATCTGATCGAACTTCAGGCCGAACCTTGTCCAGGCGGCCGTCAATGGTGGCTTGTATCAATGCTCCCAGGTTTCTGATTCGTCGAACGATGGGCTGCCACTCGGGTTCCGGAGGCCGGATATTGATTTCACACACGCGTATTCTTGTCGGCGCCATACTGCCGTCAAAGGATAAAAAACAACCGGGATATACCAGGCAGGGACGCAACATATTTTTTTCTGTTAAGGCCCTTATCAGCGGCTTGACGATGGTTTTGGCAGCCATTTCAATCAGGGCGGGCGATTCCATGGGATGGGGGGAAATGCTGCCCATCCCGCCGGTAATGGGATTGTCTTTGCTGGCCGGTCCCGGGAACCGTTCCGGATAATCCATGGAGGTGGGAAGGATTTGGAAATGCCCGTTTTTGTCGATCAAAATATTAAGGGATATCTCGACCCCCGACATCCTTGATTCGATCAAAAGCGGCCAGATCGATTTTTTCCCGAATAATCGTTTATAATTTTTCCCATAATCTCTCATCAACGTATCATAGACTTCTTTGACTTCCCAGGCATTCAAAATAATACGTGAGCCTTTGCCTCCGGCGCTGTAAGGATACTTCAGAACGGCGCCCCCGTATTGGTCGATCAGCGACAAACACGCTTTTAAAACAAGTTCGTAATCCCGGGCATCGACTTCATGCCATTGATCGGCAACAGGGATGTCGTATTCACGACAAAGGTGTTTGCAGGCGATTTTGTCGCCTTCAATAAATGCGCTTTTTTGGGTAAATCCTAAAATATGATTTGAAAAACCGGCTGCTTCCAGGTCATCCACCAGCCCGTCAAGCAATAGATCTTCCGGCATCGGCATCACACAATCGATATCTTTTCTCTTTAAGGCTTCGATAATTGCAGCGGCATACCCATTTTTGGAGTTGTCGAATGTCGGGATGAAATCCACCGGCCATTCCATAGCGTTTGCGAATGGCTTCATGGCCGGCATTCCTCGAATAACGACCCCTTGAAAATCGTTTTGGCTATGCTCGCTGGTCGATGTAGAGGTCACCAGAGCGCTAAGGAGGGTTCTTCCGTCGGTTCCCGCGAATCCGATTTTATAACTCACGATATCTCCTTATAATATTCCATCATTCCAACATTACACCATCCCATGCGGTGGTGAAAATAATTTTCTTGTTATTTTCCAATAATCTCTGCATGTTGTAGAATTCAAAAGACATTTGATTACAGCGTGTTTGTCGGAATATAAACGCCGGTTGCACTATAATAAGAATTGGATTATACCAATTTGAGAAATACCTTTTGTTCACAACAAGAAACGAAAAAGTTTCCAGAATACATAGAAGCTATCTCAAAAAAGTCTTTTTGCCCGATATCGGCGTTAAGCCCTCGTATCAAGTCCTCAACATACTTGAGTATGCCTGCGGGTTGATCCTCGGCCTCGTCTTGATATCGAACGAAAATCCTAACTTTGGGATAGCTTCTATCGAAAACCCTTGAAAAGGTGGAGCCGGCGGGCGGATTCGAACCGCCTGCCTGCTGATTACGAATCAGCTGCTCTACCAACTGAGCTACGCCGGCACAATTAAAGATACCTACTTTGTTTATGACGCAAAATCAAGAAAAAATATCAATACAATACCTATTTGATACAAACCGTTACGAAGATTGCAATCGGATCGGCACAGGCCTGTCCGGCGCGGAAAGATCCTATCTTGTCAACCGTATGTATATGCAATACCGGGCACCGGTCATCGTTATTGCCCCTTCGACCAAAGAAGCGGAAGCATGCCTGGAAGATCTGGATTTTTTTTTGGAAAAACCTGACTCTCCCCCCATCTATTTTCCGCCGTATAACATTTCGCCCTTTAAATCTTTTTCATATCACAATGAAACAGCCGCCAAAAGAATCCGGTCTCTGTACCAGCTGTCCGTCAATGATGCCCCCCCCTTGGTGGTGACGACCATATCGGCCGTCATGCAGAAAATGATACCCAAAAGAGAAATCTGCAACTATGCGGAACTGGTGATGGTGGGTGAAGAGCTCGACCGGGGAAGACTGGTCGACAAATTGTTATCCGGTGGTTATGAACGATCGGCGATTGTTGAAGAACCCGGAGACTTCTGTGTAAGAGGCGGCATTTTAGACATTTTTTCGCCACTTTATCCGGACCCGCTCCGGATGGAGCTTTTTGGGGATACGGTGGAGTCCTTGAGATTCTTTTCGGCGGTGTCGCAAAGAACCATCAAAACCATTTCCGAAGCGGTCATACTCCCGGCGAGAGAAGCCATTCTCAGCGCATCCCACATGAGCCCTGTCATCAATCGAATCCGGGCCCAGGCATCAAGGCTGGAGATCCCGGTCACACGGGTCAGGGCGTTGATCCATCGAATCAAAAAAGTCGGGGTGTTTTCCGGCATTGAAAGTCTGATTCCGCTGGTTTATGCCGATCCGGATTCCTTTTTTAATTATGTACCTGAAAATGCGTTTTTTATTTTCCTGGAACCGGCTGAACTGGAAAAAGCGGCCGACCAAACCCTGCACCTGGCATCCAAAAGTTTTGACGCGGCGCAAAAGGAAGGGCGTCTATGCATCGAACCTGAGCGCCTTTTTTTGTCATGGCAGGATGTGAACGATATACGGAGGCAAAAAAAGACACTGTCGGTCAAAAGGCTTCACGTATCCAATGAAATTTTGTCCGACAGCACGCCTTGTGAACCCATTCATTTTTCAGTCGAAGATAATGTCGATATTACGCTGGACCTGAAACATCGCCGGGACAAGGACCTTTTTTCACCGCTGGCAGACTGGATCAATCGACATCGGTTATCTGGGTTTAAAACGGTTGTGGTCTGCAGATCCCGGGCTCAGGGCAAGCGGCTGCTTTCGTTGATGACCCCGTATGGCATCTCCTTGAGGCGTATTGATCGATTTTCTGATGTTCATCAGGACAAAGGGCAGGCATTCGTCTGCCTGGGCCGGATTTCTTCGGGATTCGTGTGGCCCGGGGAATCTTTGGCTATTATCACGGAAGATGAGATATTCGGGTCCAGGCGTCGAGCGAAATTAACGCCGGAAACGAAAGCACGCGCCCAGTTCCTGGCCTATGAAGATTTAAAAAAAGGAGATCTTGTCGTTCACGTCGATCACGGAATCGGACAATATGACGGTTTGGTTGAATTGACATTGAACGGTTCGAGCAATGATTTTCTTCTGATCATTTATAAAGATGAGGATAAGCTTTATTTGCCCGTAGATCGCATGGACATGGTTCAAAAATATATGGGCGTTGACGGCATTGAGCCGGTTCTGGATAAGATGGGCGGTAAATCATGGGAACGGGTTAAGGAAAGAGTCAAAAGATCGACGGAGAAAATCGCCGGCGAGCTTTTAAAACTCTATGCCGAGCGAAAAGTCAGAAAAGGCCATGCCTTCACGGCCCTGGACAGTGATTTTAAAAATTTTGAAATGGGTTTCCCTTATGAAGAAACCACAGACCAGCTAAGGGCCATCGAGAACGTGCTCGATGATATGAAATCCTCGATTCCCATGGACAGGCTGGTATGCGGCGACGTGGGATACGGCAAAACCGAAGTTGCCCTGCGTGCTTCGCTGCTGTGTGTTAATGACGGCAAACAGGTTGCCGTATTAGTGCCGACCACGGTTCTTGCCGAACAGCATTTCTCAACATTTAAAGAACGTTATGACGGATATCCCATAAACATTGTCTGCCTGAGCCGGTTTCGTTCAATGCGGGAACAGCGCAACATCATCAATGATCTTAAAACCGGAAAAATAGATATTGTGATCGGAACCCACCGGCTGATACAAAAAGATGTGGCGTTCAAAGATTTGGGACTTTTGGTCTTGGATGAGGAACAGCGCTTCGGCGTCAAGCATAAGGAGAAGCTGAAAAGGTTTAAGAGCACGGTGGACGTCCTCGCTTTAACCGCCACCCCGATTCCCAGAACGCTTCATATGTCGCTGATGGGCGTCAGGGATATCAGCATCATCTCGACACCGCCCGAGCATCGGAAGTCCATCGTCACGTATATTTGTGAATTCAACGATGCCGTCATTTCCGATGCCATCCATCAAGAGCTTAACAGAAACGGGCAAATCTTTTTTGTTCACAATAATATCCGGACCATTAAGAAAATGGCCAAACATCTTAAAGATCTGGTGCCAGAGGTCAGGCTCGATGTGGCCCACGGCCGCATGGATGAGGAAGCGTTGGAGCTTGCCATGCTGCGTTTCTTAAACAAAGAGACAGACCTTTTGCTTTGCACCACGATCATCGAGTCAGGACTCGATATTTCATCCGCCAATACCATTTTGATCAATCGCGCAGACAGATTCGGGCTTGCCCAGATTTACCAATTGCGCGGCCGGGTCGGACGCTTGGACGAACAGGCCTATGCCTATCTGTTTATCCCCAAAGAAAGCACATTGGGCAAAGATGCGCAAAAACGGTTGAAGGTTTTGATGGAACATAGCGATCTCGGCGCGGGCTTTCAAATCGCTATGAGCGATTTAAAGATCAGAGGCGGCGGAACGATCTTAGGCGCTTCACAATCGGGCCACATTGCCGCCGTAGGTTACGACATGTTTCTCAAATTGATGGAAAACTCCATGGCGTCTTTAAAAGGGGAAAAAATTATAGAAC
>JBAUWG010000555.1:0-10571 GCA_049583675.1 Desulfobacterales bacterium
CCCGAAAGGTTCTTGAAAAACCCGAGCTATGTAAAACCATGGTGGATAAAAACTATGACATTGCCACACGCTGTTATTCCTATTCCGTTATTCGGCGGAAACTAAAAAATCTCATTTACGACGCCATTGCCTGCAACCCTGAAAATTCACATAGATAATCATGGTCCCTCATCAAAACAAGTTACGATTCGGTTTGCATGCCGGAATTAAAAAAGGTTGGCACGGATTCCTGTGGATGCTCAAAATTATCGTGCCGATTTCCTTTCTTGCCGTGCTGATTGATTATAGCGGGTGGATGCACAAAATAGATTTTATTCTAGCACCCGCCATGAACCTGCTGAGTCTTCCGCCCACGGCGGCCCTTCCGCTGATCGTTGGAATGCTCACAGGCATTTATGGCGGCATCGCTGCCATGGTGGTTTTCCCATTGACGAATAATGAAATGACCCTGATCGCCATATTTTTACTTATCTCGCACAATCTGATTCAGGAAGGAATTATTCAAGGAAAATCCGGATTGAATCCTGTCAAAGCAACCCTTTTTCGGCTGACGGCTTCCAGCGTGACGGTGATGATTGTAGCGAGGTTCCTTGGAACCGAACCTGGCCGGCTTCTTGAAAAAAGTGCATCAGCTGCGGCGCATCCGCCGCTGTTGTTGATGGTCAAAAGCTGGTTCGCGGCCACGTTGTTTCTCAGTGCAAAAATATTTATGATTATCATGGTCATCATGATTCTGCTTGAAACAATGAAAATTTTTAATATGATACATCATATCGTCCGGGTTTTGCGGCCGCTTTTAAAGACCATGGGGCTCAACCAAGTGGTCGGGTTATTATGGCTGACAGCCGTCGTCTTCGGCATTGCGTATGGTGGAGCGGTCATTGTAGAAGAAACAAAAGAAGGGCATATCAAAAAAGAAGAACTTGAAAAACTTCATCTTTCCATCGGCATCAACCATTCCATGGTTGAGGATCCGGCGCTGTTTTTATCACTGGGGCTCAGTGCTTTCTGGTTATGGATTCCCCGGTTCATTCTGGCAATCGTTGCGGTACGTCTGCTTGACCTATACTATAAAATCAGGTTTCGCATCCTAAATTTTCAATAGCGCCAGGAGTCATATCCAAAATGGTGAAAATATATCCGATCGGTGGCGGCAAAGGCGGCGTTGGGAAAAGTTTTATCACTGCCAGCCTGGGCGCATTAATCGCCAAATGGGGTAAAAAAGTCGCAATCATCGATCTGGATCTGGGCGCTTCAAACCTGCATACCTTGCTTGGAATGCAGAGCCCGAAAATCGGTTTAAACAGCTTTTTAAACAAAACGATTCAAAACCTTGAAAGCGCAGCCGTATCTACGAGTATCCCGAATTTGTTTCTCATCAGTTCTTTCCACTGCTACATGGAAATTGCAAACTTGTTTTACGCTCATAAGGTAAAAATCATAGAAGCCATAAAAAAACTCCCCTTTGATTATGTACTGCTGGATTTGGGACCCGGAACCAATTTTAATACACTTGATTTTTTCTTGACTTCCAAGGAGGGGATTCTGATATGTACGCCCGAGCCCACGTCCATCGAAAACTCTTTTCGTTTTATCAAGACCATTTATTATCGGCGACTAAAACAAATGATAAAAAAACATATTTTTGATTCGCTGCAAAAAGACTTTTCTGAAGATGCCATGAAACCGGGGATGAAGCCGTCTGATATCATAGAAATTGTTCTTAAACACGACCCTGAAAAAGAAGCGCTTCTAAGAGACCAACTCAGTAAATTTAAGTTTAAATTTATTTTTAATCAGTTTCGTAATAATCTGGATGCAACCTTGGGAAATCAGTTTGAAAGCATATGTAATCGGCATTTTTATTCAATTTTTGAATTCCTCGGTTATGTCAACTTTGACGGACGGATTCAAGATGCCATTTTTTCAAAAACAATCTATGTCCATCGATATCCTCATACGCAATCCGCCGCCGACTTAAAAAATATCGCCGCAAAGATAGTAAAAAATATTTCGCGCCATCATTAACGGACAACATATCATGAAAAAATTTGACCAATTAAATTACTATGAAATATTAAAAATTCCGCCGAATTCATCTTATTTTGAAATAAAACAGGCGTATGGCGACGCGCTTTCGCTATATGACCAAGATTCTGTCCTCACCTATTCCTTGTTTTCAATGGAGGAAAGAGATGAGATTCTAAAAAAGGTCCATGATGCTTTTTCAACGCTGATCGATGAAAATAAAAGAGCGGCCTACGATCAGATGTTGGTTGATTCAGGACAAATAAAGGCCCCGATTTCATTCGATGTAAAACAATATCGATCTTCCCTTCGATTTTCTCACCGCAAAACGGCGGATGAAAACCAATTACATTCGAGGATTAACGAAAAAATAAGCACCGAAGACATTCAAAACTTATTGAAGGAAATATTTTCCAAAGATCTCCTTTCAGGAAACGACTTTAAACGGTTTAGAGAAGCCCTGGGAGTCGATATCCTGGAAATTCATTCCGTCACTAAAATAAGCGTTTCTGTTTTGCATGCCATCGAAGAAAACCGGTTTGACAGTCTCCCACCGGAGATCTATTTGAAAAATTTTTTAAAATCTTATGCGAAAATCCTGCAACTCGATCCCCAACGAGTTATCGGCGGTTATTTCAAGACCATCTCCCTTTCACGTCCTGCTGATGATTCAAGCTCAAATTGAGTTTCATATTAGACCTCTCAGAAGGTTGCGGCCTTTTCCACCTTCAATCATAACTCATCGATCCAATAGTGAAGCGCCCGTCCAGATTCGTATTTCATATTTTTAGCCAACAAGCGGCGATTTCAGTTAAACACCAATTATAAGCAATGTCGCTGTCAAAAATTTGGCAGGCCCCTGAAATTTCATTCTATCACGGGGATCTTTTTGATCAAACATCTCGTCTTTAACCATTATATCTTATTGAATTTATATTATTTTTTAAATTTCTATCGAGCAGGTTCCAATCCTTTCAATTGTGGCACATCTATTGCATTGGTTGTCCATGATTTTGTAAAAAAAACGAGGAATTCGGACTAAATAGTGACGCAAATTTATGTTGGAAGAAATTTTAAAAAACACCCAGGTCAATCGATACATTACCCCTTATGAGGATGGAAAGGCAATCTTTCTCGAAGGAGATGATTCACAGGATCTGTTTATCCTTGTATCCGGACAATTGAATGTCTTCAAAGGGAATAAAAAAATCGCCCAGATCAGCGAAAAGGGGGCTTTATTTGGCGAGATGTCTTTCCTGCTCGATGCAAAAAGAACGGCGACGATAAAAGCGGAAAAAGATGTCAAGGCCATTCAAATCCCCAAAGAAGACATTCCGCATTTTCTTCAAGATTTTCCCGAAGTGGCTGGAGAAATAACTAAACTATTGGCCAAACGTCTCGACGAAACCAGTCGAATCCTCTATGGACTTAAAGAATTTTGTGACCAACTCCCCGATGCGGTTATCGCAACCGATAAAGAGGGGAAAATAATGACATGGAATGCTGCTGCTGAAGAAGTGTACGGTCGATCCTGGCATCAGATGTGCAACAAATCCGTGGAAGAAATATATGAAAAGCCGCAAGTATATAGAAAAATGCTTGAAGAAGTTAAGAAAAAGCGTTCCGTAAGAGAAAAAATCCTCAGCATCAGGCACCCAAAAACCGGGGACCGGTTTATATCGACCAGCTCGACACTCCTTCTCGACGACCACGATAATTTTCAAGGGATTCTTTCGCTGGGCCGCGATGTCACATCACTCACAACATTGGAAAAAAAATACCGTCGAACCCGGTGCTGGTTTTTTCCATCCCTGGTAGTGCTGCTTATTTTAGGCATGGGTGCTTTTTTCGGTCATGTTTATCTTTTAAACAAACCGCCAATTTCGACTATCGATCACCAAAGTTTAAAAAATCGATTGGATAAAGATTATCTATTGTTGAAATCCATGCTGATCGGACCGTTTGAAGCCGGGGATCGTGTAAGAACAAACCGATTGATGAAAGATTTTTTCAATCATCATAAAGCCGATCAATTACCGTATAACGGTTTGGTGTTGCTGGACAAGAACAAAACGGTCTTCGATGCCTATTCTCAAATTATCGAAGCCGGTAATTCCACGATGACAGACAGCAATTATGCGGGGATAGAATTTCAAGGTGATGAGAGGAATTTACAGCATGCGCTGACGCTCTATCGAGCGGACAAAGATCATCCCATGGGCAGAAAATGTGTCGAAATCGCTTTTGACTTAGACCGAAACAACCACCGGATCGGCTGGTTGGTTTTTCAAATGGATCTTAAGCGGTTAAAAGCCAATTACGGCATTGATGCCACGGGTTTTAAGCCATTAAATTATTAACGAGGTGTATGGAAGGCATTAAAGATATTTCGTCTTGCCGATATGAAATTTCAGAGCGCAACGATGGAGAAATGACCATTTATTTAGAGGGCAGAATCGATGCCACCAATGCGTCTTCGTTGATTGACTCGTTCGGTTCGCTGATCAAGGACCGTTCGCCGGTTTCGCTCGTTGTGGATCTTAAAAAATTAACCTATCTTGATGATTTCGGAGCGCTCGTCCTGGTTGAACTGAGAGATATGATGACGGCTGCAAAAAGCGAATTTAATTTAAAAAACGCCAGGGAAGAAGTGCTTTTTGTGATCAACTCGGAGACGCTTACGGAATCGCCCAAGCTCATCAAAATACGTCCTCCCTCCATGTTCATCCGATTCGGAGATGCGATTCTCAAGTACGCAGCCGATGTCAAGTATCTGATTTCATTTGTTGGATCTGTTTGTCTGGCGTTTACGTATTCCTTTTTACACCCGAAATCGTTACGGATGGATGACACGTTTCTTTATATGCAAAAAACCGGGGTCGACGCGCTGCCGATTGTGGGTATGATCAGCTTTTTGATGGGCCTCATCATGGCTTTTATGTCATCCATACAGCTCCAGATGTTCGGTGCCAATATTTATGTGGCGTCATTGGTCAGTCTGGCAATGACAAGGGAACTCGGCCCTATCATGACCGCGATCATCGTGGCAGGTCGATCCGGCTCATCATTTGCCTCGGAGATCGGTACAATGAAGATATCCGAAGAGGTGGACGCTCTTTTTACCATGGGGTTTGACCCCACACGGTATCTGGTTGTCCCCAAGATTCTGGCATCTGTTTTTGTCGTTCCCATTCTGACCTTGTTTTCCGATGTTTTTGCCATTTTAGGAGGGCTTACGGTGGGTGTTTTCATGCTGGATTTAACCGCCAACGCCTACATTTTAGAAACGCTGAAAACGCTGAGTCTCTTTGACATCTTCTTGGGCATATTCAAAAGCGGGGTGTTTGCAATCCTTATTTCCTGGATGGGCTGTCTGAGAGGATTTCGCGTTAAAGGCGGAGCGGCTTCCGTGGGACAGGCAACGACTTCGGCTGTTGTCAGCAGCATTTTTTTAATTATCCTTTTTGATTCGATTTTCGCCGTTACGCTTCGATACTTAAAATGAATTATTTGTCTCGTAAGAAGGTCGCTTTTTTGACTTTTTGAGAGATTACCAACAGCATTATTTCAAACTCGGATTTTTAGGAAGGCGGAGACAACTACTTGGAAAAGAACAACATCATTCAGGTTCGTGATCTTGTTGCCGGCTACGGCTCGGATACTGTTCTTGAAAATATATCCTTTGACGTCGAGGAAGGAGAGATATTCATTGTATTGGGAGGAAGCGGATGTGGAAAAAGCACATTGCTCAAACACCTGATAGGGCTTATAAAGCCCATATCCGGCCGGATACGTATTGACGGAGATGATATTTCCCATTGTGATGAAGCGACATTCAAGAAAATTTTGAGAAAAATCGGCGTCCTTTATCAGAGTGCCGCTCTTTTCGGCTCGATGACGATTGCCGAAAACGTATCGCTTCCCATAAAGGAATATACCGATTTACCTCAAAAATCAGTGGATACGCTGGTCAAAATGAAACTCAAGATGGTCAATTTGAACGGTTATGAAAATCATTTGCCTTCGGAAATCAGCGGTGGAATGAGAAAACGAGCCGGGCTGGCCAGAGCAATGGCGTTAAATCCGAAAATTTTATTTTTTGACGAACCCTCCGCCGGGCTCGATCCCGTGACATCTGTGGAACTCGACAATCTGATCATTCATCTCAATAAGAGCCTCGGCACGACAATGGTCATCGTAACCCACGAACTCCAGAGCATTTTCAACGTGGCACACCGAGTCATCATGCTGGATAAACAAACCAAAGGAATCATCGCCGAAGGCAACCCCAAATACTTGAAAGATCATAGTGAGGATCCATTTGTCAGGAATTTTTTCAACCGGAAATCAGAACACTAAAAAGATGCGTGTAAATCAAAAATATATTGGTTTTGCAAGGAAACTTTAATGGCCTCCCAAAGAACAAAATTTGCCCTTGGTTTATTTGTGATCTGCGGACTCGGCATGATTTTTGTGTCCGTTATCTGGCTGGGTATGTCCCGGTATTTCAAAAAAGGGCAGTATTACACCACTTATTTTAATGAGTCCGTTCAAGGCCTGGATGCGGATTCTCCCGTAAAATACCGCGGCGTATCCGTAGGTCGTGTGGAACGTATTCTTGTTGCCCCTGATGCAAAATTAATAGAAGTTGTATTAAAAATTGAGTCCGGTCAATCCCTTGACAAAGATATCGTTGCTCAGATGAAATCCGTTGGTATTACCGGAAGCATGTTTATTGAATTGGATCGAAAGAAAAACGGTGACCCGAATTTTTCTCCACCGTTAAGTTTTCCTTCAAAATATCCGATCGTCGCTTCAAAACCGTCCAATATCCACAAAATGTTGCACAACATCGAAGATGCGCTGACCCAGATCCAGGCAATGAATCTGGAGGGGATCTCCGGAAAGATTCAATTAACCCTTAACAGCATCAATCAAGTGATTGCCGATGCCAACGTCAAAGGTATTTCTAAAAAAATAGAAACGTCAGTCGGGAGTGCCGGCCACCTTTTGGGCGATAAGAGATGGGATCAGATTATGGCTTCCGTGACCCACGCCGGAGATTCTCTCAACGACATCATGGATAAAACCAGAAACAGTTTGAGTCGTGTGGAAAATACCGTTAACCGTCTGGATGGCATCACCGTCGAAAAGGAGCAAACCATAAAAACAGCCTTGGAAGATTTCAAGCAAGCCATGGAGAATGCCAACGCTTTCTTAAAGAAAGGAAATTTTCTGACGGAAAAAACCGGCGATTCGCTCTCCCTCCTGAAAGGACATTTTTTGGTCATCGCGCAAAATCTTGAAAAGGCCAGTGAAAACCTCAACCGGCTGATCGAAAGTGTTTCGGATCATCCGTCTCAATTCATGTTTGGAGAACCGCCCATGCCCAAGAAAGTGGACCAGGACGAAGATAAAAGGTAACTAAAAAGTGATGAAACGGATCAAAAAGCCCTCTATTTTACTTATCGGCCTTTTTTTGCTTCTTGGCGCTTGCATGAATCTAAAACAACCGTCACAGAAAATCGAATACTATACGCTGGAGTATCCCTCTCCGAAAATCGGCGCTTTGACTCCTTTGCCCGATGTCATCCGGGTCGATCGTTTCACAACGGCGCCGCCGTACAATACCACTCAAATGATCTACCGGAATCACGCTTTTGAAAGAAATACTTACGTCTACCACAAATGGCAAACCAACCCCGGAGCCATCGTCACCCCGCTTGTGAATCGTGATTTGAAAAATTCGGGCCTTTTTAAGGCCGTACTAAGCCCTGAAAGTCGATTTTCATCTTCATATATCATTGAGGGTACAGTGGATGAGTTTTTTGAATGGGACACGCCGGACGCATGGAAAGCCGTCCTTGGCGTCAGCATTATTTTAACCCAGAAAAACACCGAGGATATCAGCAATACCATATTATTCCAAAAAACCTATCATCAAACCCAAGCCTGCCGGCGAAAACACCCAAAAGCGGTCGCCGAGGCCATGAGTCAAGCAATGTCTAAAATATCGGCAGAAATCATTAAAGATGTTTATAATTACCTGAAGAAAGACTAAATAGTGTCCATCCATAAATGGTCTTTTTGCCCGATCTCGGCGTTATGCTCAAAAAATAATCCTCGGAATATCAACTATATGCCTGTGGTTATTTATTTCGCATGCCTTGATCTCGAACAAAAATCCTCATTTATGGATGGACACTAAATAACTACTAACTTATCCAACCACTTTGCAAAGCGCCGCCAAAACATCTTCCGGTAATATTCCGCTGAAACAATCCATTTCTAGACATCCAACCGCTCCGGCGTCAAAACAGGGACGGCATCCACAGTCGGATCGAAGGATTTCGACGGCTCTGCCCATCGGTTTCCACACATCAGGATCGGAAGGACCGAAAACAGCAACGGTGGGAAGCCCTAAGAATGCCGAGAGATGGCTGACGCCGGAATCATTACCGATATAACCGCCACCGGTTTTGAGCAGTGTGGCCAGCTCTGTCAACGTCTCTACTTTGTGAACTCCCGCATTTAGCGGTTTTTCTCGCATCAACCTGTCGAAAAGATCATATTCCGCCGGCCCCAGGATAAACTCCGGCTCCCAGCCTCTTTTTTCCATTAGCAACGCTGTTTTTATAAAATTGGAAACCGGCCAGCACTTTTTCCGGCTTCCCGATCCGGGATGAATAAAAATTTTTGACGGGTGATGATCAAGATTTCTCCGATCCCCATGGATGCTTGACGATAGGCTGCAAAATATATCTTTGCGCGATTCTTCAATGACATTGTATCTCGCCAGATTCGATAAAATGTGCCGTCCGACTTGGATCTTATCATCCGAATCCGGCCGGGAACGTATGCGATAAATCTTGCTTTTTGTAATGGGAAGCAGCGTTGTTTCAAGGCAAAGGGAATTTGAAAAAAGAACGATTTTAGAAAAAGAGAGCAGGATCTTTTTTACCGCCGGATGAACTTGACTTGAATGCAGGGATGCAAAGGAAGCTGACTCCAGTGGATACCATTTGTCTGCAATGTCGAGATGACGGGCAAGCGATCCGATGTTGTTCTGGCAGACCATGGTTATCGGACCGTATGCTGCTTTGAGTCTTAAAAGTGCGGGGAAAGCGGCGACTATGTCCCCCAAGGCACCATAATGGATCACGAGAATGCGGCTTTTGGTCATAAATTATCGCCATGCCGCGAAATTAGGCCCGACGACCAACAAGTTGTTGCCGATGGTCGCCTGAATTAGTTCCCACTTACTTCCCACAACCATGTCCTTGATGACGCCATGACCGTAAGCACCCAGAATAACGAGCGCATCATGGGGAACATCGTAAAGATGGTCTTCAAAATGATGGTTTTCAAAAAAATGCCATTGCGTGACATAACGATTCATATTTTCTTCAAGATTTCTCTCTTTAATCAATTTCTGATAATCTTCCTTTGAGGATTTCCCTGTCTGAGTAAAAACCTCCAACGACAATCCCGAAACCCGCGCAATATGAAACCCCACCCTGAGTGCTTTGACCGCATTGACAGAACCGCCGAAAAATACCGCGATATTGTTCCACGGCTTGAAGACAGGGCTTGCAATGAGCACCGGAAATCTTGCGGACTTTACGATCCGTCTCACCCGGGGACCGATGTATCCGATACCGATTTTTGAAGACATGTCGCTGATGCTTCTGGGACAGCACATATAGTTAAAACCGGTATGAATGTCCGGCAGGGTCGAAGCGGTATAATGCTTCGGTTCTAAAAATCTGGGTTCCAGCCCGGCTTGCGTCAAAATCTCGGCGGCATGGGCCTCGGCCGTATCCGTGGAATCGAGATAAGAATTGTCAAGATCCACCTGTACCACGTCATTATCAAAATACATTAAGAATTTAGTCGTCTTGGGAATATATATCACCGGAAAGGCCTCTACCTTTTTGCAAAAATAGATCGATTGAAGCAGAGTTTCTCTCCCAAGCGGATTATTTCCAAAAATATGCAGCAATTGATGATCCATTGAATACTCCTTTCCATTCGCCCCGTCGTCAGTTAGATGAACCGGATTACCGCTTAGAGTAAATGGCATTGAACCATAAGTTCCTTCCGATATTGATCCAAAATGGTTGCTTTGGAAATCAGACCCAGAAATCTATGGTTTACCACCACCGGTATGGAATACAGGCCCTTTATATCCATTTTCCGAACCACATCCAACACATCGTCATCCGGACGAACCACTTCGACTTGGGTCCTCATGATCTGGCCCAAAAGAACGGCATCGTACATCACCGGATCGAAAAGATAGGGCCGAACATCATCCAGATGGACGATCCCCAAAAAATCACCGGTTTTTTCATCCTCCACCGGGAAATAATTTCGATGCGATTGTTTAATAATGTCAATAAAATCTCGTAAAAGCATACTCGGATGGACGACGGCACAATCCCTTTCAATGAGCTCCGAGATATTTAAATCAGACAAAATCCGTTCGTCGGTGCCGGGTCTTAACAGATGCCCGTGGTCCACAAGATCTTTCAGGTAATAAG
>JBAUWG010000556.1:0-3051 GCA_049583675.1 Desulfobacterales bacterium
AGAATATGAAGGATGCCATCCAGAAAGTGGCGGAAGGGGGTGCAAATGCCATCGTTGAGCATAAAGGGCTTGTGGGTGAAGGGCACCGCGGAGAAGGTAAGGATATCGGTCTGATCATTCATCTGTCCGCTTCTACTAGCCTTTCACCGTATCCCAATGTGAAAACGCTGGTTTGCACTGTTGAAGAGGCGATCAAGCTGGGGGCTGATGCTGTGTCTATTCATGTCAATCTCGGGAACGGTCAGGAAAGGGAGATGCTGCGCGATTTCGGTCAAGTCAGCAACGAGGCCCGAATCTGGGGGATTCCGCTGCTGGCCATGGTTTATCCCAGAGGAGAAAAGATCAAGGACGAATATGATGTCAATGTAGTGAAACATGCTGCGCGTGTAGGCAATGAAATGGGTGCGGACATCGTAAAGGTATCTTACACCGGCTCTGCAGATACATTTAGGGAAGTGGTTTCCGGTTGTTCGGTTCCGGTGGTTATTGCCGGCGGTCCAAAAATGGACTCGGACCGGGAGATACTTGAAATGGTTAAAGGGTCTATTGAAGCCGGCGGAGCCGGGGTCTCCATCGGCCGGAATGTGTTTCAGCATAAGGATCCCACAAAGATGGTAAAGGCCATCTCGTCCATCGTTCACGACGGCAACGGCGTTGAGGAGGCCCTGAGGATGTTAGGATAGATAGGGAGCAATACCATGCGAAAAATATGGATCAAGGTGGATCCCTGGGACAAGGAAATCGTGACCACCGCTCTTGAAGGCGGCGCCGACGGTTTAATGCTCCCAAAAGGATTTTCAGAAAAGGCGAAAGCTCTGGGAAGGATTCAAACGATTGCCGAAGACGGCGATTTGAAGCCTGATAAAGATGTCGTTGTTTTTACAATTAAAAGCGGGGAAGATGAGGAAAAAATCGTCAAACTCGCACAAAAGAAACAGGTTGTTCTTCAATGCAGCGACTGGACAATTATTCCCCTTGAAAATCTTATCGCAAAAGGTGCAAATGTTATTGCCCAGGTGCGGAGTCCGGAAGAGATGGAAACCGCTTTCGGCATACTTGAAAAAGGTGTGCAACATGTTTTGTACCATGCCGACGATACTGTAGAACTCAAGAAAGTGCTTGAGCGGTTTCGTTCAGAAGGGGATAAAATAGCCCTTCAGACTGCAAAACTCATTGAAGTCAAGCCTGTGGGTATGGGGGACAGGGTTTGTGTGGATACCTGCACATCCATGGGCATGGGGCAGGGGATACTGGTGGGAAACAGCAGTAGCGCCTTGTTTCTCATACATTCCGAAAGCATCTCCAATCCGTATGTGTCTCCCAGGCCTTTTCGCGTTAATGCAGGACCGGTTCATTCTTACACCCGGGTTCCGGGGGGAAAGACAAGATACCTGTCAGAGTTGTCAGCCGGAGATTCGGTTTTGATCGTCGATTTCAAGGGTGACACAACTCCCGGTGTTGTCGGCCGGCTGAAAATCGAAAAACGTCCCTTGATGGTGGTGAGGGCTGCTGTCGGTGACAAAGAAATGACAGCCATTGTTCAAAATGCGGAAACCATCCGATTGACCGACCCCGACGGAAAAGCCGTATCGGTGGTGAATCTGCTTCCCGGAGATAAAATTCTGGTGGCCATGGAAGCAGGAGGCCGGCATTTCGGCATGAAAATTAAAGAGACGATCACGGAAAAATAGAACAATATGGTCTTGGATTCCGACACCACTTTATTGGCTGTGCTGGGAGATCCTGTATCCCATAGCTTGGGGCCGGTGATGCACAACACTGCGTTTGTTGAAACAGGATTTAACGGCGCATATCTTGCTTTCCGGGTAAAAGATATCGGCAATGCTGTTATCGGCATAAAAGCGCTTGGCATTAAAGGCGCCAGTATTACGATTCCCCATAAACTGTCCGTAATGGATTTTCTTGACGAACTGGACGATACCGCCCAAAAAATCGGCGCAGTGAATACCCTCATAAACCGGGACGGTGTTTTGACCGGATATAATTCGGACGGTATCGGCGCCGTGAAAGCCCTTTCTGAAAAGACTGCGATTCAAGATAAAAACGTGGTGGTTCTCGGAGCCGGGGGTGCTGCCCGCGCCATTGGGTTCGGCGTTCTTGCCAAGGGAGGGCGGTTGACGATTATCAACCGTACTCCGGCTAACGGCGAGAAACTGGCAAAGGCTCTGGGAGCGGATTTTCAACCGATGTCGGCGCTGAGTAAAATCGATTGCCACATTCTGATCAACACCACACCGGTGGGGATGCTGCCGGATGTCGATGCCATACCGGTTCGTAAAAAAGACCTAAACAAAACCATGGTGGTCATGGACATTGTGTACAATCCGCTGAAGACCCGCTTTTTGAAAGCGGCGGAAACCATCGGCTGTCGAATCATCGACGGTGTTTCCATGTTCGTCTATCAGGGGGCTTTTCAGTTCGAGTTGTGGACCGGAATGAAAGCGCCGGTCAAGGTCATGAAAAAAGCGGTGCTAAGGTCCCTCGGAGCGGCCGACAAATAGCAGGATATTATTCAGTCGAAAGAGGAATGGTTATCAATCCCGGGTTAGAGAAAATCGCTTTACCATGATGCTTTGTGTGTAAAATTACAAATTCCAAGCACCAAAATGCAAATAAATTTAAGATTCCAATATCCAATGACCAAAACCTTTAAAGACAAGCCACTGTTTAGATTTTCGAATTTTGGTCATTGTGATTTGTTTGATATTTGATATTTGGTATTTGGATTTTCAATCACACGATAGACTTCCGAATTTTTACGTTAAATTATAGGAATTCCGATACGTTTAATGACAACGGGATTTAACACTATGATCGAGATAAAACCGAAAAAGCTCGCTGACAGTGACGTCATTGTACCGGGATCCAAAAGTTACACCCATCGAATTCTCATCGCCGCGGCACTTTCAGACGGGATTTGCACCATCGCCAACGGCCTTAAAAGCGAGGATACCCTTCTTACCCTGGGCGCACTGAGACAGATGGGTATTGCCGTCGATGAGACGGATGACCGGTTCGTTGTACACGGAG
>JBAUWG010000557.1:0-17624 GCA_049583675.1 Desulfobacterales bacterium
GCCGCCACCATGGCGATATTGGTGGAAAAGTCCCCGTGTGATGGTATTTTGGGGACTTCAACTTCGATTTCGGAAAATTCCGCTGACGGCAGTTCTTTATTTTTATGTGCACGCAAAACAGAATCTGTGATGATGCTTTTTATTTTTTCCTTCATTTATGTTTATCGGTTACCTTTCTTTTTCTTAATGTGTCATTATTGCGAGAATCCACTTCATAAAAAGTTTTCACCGCCAAGTCAAGACACTTTGAATTCGAAATGATTTATGGACGCTTGAAGCGAATCCACTTTTATGAGATAATGAAGTTTTTAAAATACTTTTGGTATGTCATATCAGGATGGCCCGGTAATTATCCCGCTGCAAGCAGTTCCAGAAAGTTGCTGGAATAGTGGAATAATGGAATGATGGGTCCTGGAATATTGCAATGTTGGCTTAGCGGTAAAATTAAAAATGAATCATATCCTTTTAAAAACCAACCTTCCAGTATTCCACCATTCCATTATTCCCTATTCGAAGGAAGCGTTAAAGCCTCAAAATATTGTCCTATATTTTCATTAAGTTGCATAAAATTCTAGTCGCTAAATTAGCACAGGAGGAAAAAAGATGCTGGTTAAAAATTGGATGAGTAAAGCGGTCATAACGGTAGATGCCGATGATTCCATGCAAAACGCCATTTATATTTTACAGGAGCGCAATATCAAAATACTGCCGGTCATGGAAAATGAAAAGGTCGTGGGCATCATCACCGACAGGGATCTGAAAAAAGCATCCCCTTCCGATGCAACCACCCTCGATATGCACGAGCTTTTATTTCTGATATCCAAAATAAATGTCAGGAATTTAATGAAAACGCCGGTCTATACGGCAAGACCGGATGACACGGTGGAAGAAGCGGCCGCCCTTTTGCTGGAAAAAAAGATTTCAGGTCTTCCGGTGGTCGATGAAAATAACCGGCTGGTCGGAATTATTACACGAAGTGATATTTTCAGAGTCCTCTTGTCCTTGAGCGGATTGGGGAAAAAAGGGATTCAGTTTGCCATTCGAATTAAAGATATGCCGGGCATCATCAAAGAGGTCCGGGAACTTATCCATGAATATGGCGCGCGTACAGCCAGCATCTTGAGTTCATCGGATAACGTTCCCGAGGGTTATTTAAATTTCTACTTCAGGATTTATCAGATTGACCGGCAAAGGCTCGTTCCTCTCTTGGACAAAATCAGCGAAAAAGGAACGCTCCTATACATGGTGGATCACAGAGAAAACACTCGCAGCATTTATGAATCTTGATGCTCTCGTGAAAAGTAGACAAAGCGCAATTATTATAATAACCACGAAGAACACGAAGTTCACGAAGTTGAATTTATTAAATATTTTTTTATTTCTTCGTGATCTTCGTGGTAAACATTAGACTTTTTACGAATTCATCAATCTTGAGAAGGAATCTTATTGACAAACCGCAACGTCGGCTTCTTGAACCGGCAAGACTTTTACAAGATCTCTGGGATCGATTTCAACCATAAATCCCCGTTTCCCGGCGTTGATGTAAATTTTATCGAGACCCATGATCGATGATTGCACAATGACCGGAAGCGACTTTTTCGTTCCAAAAGGACTGATGCCCCCCACTTTATAGCCGGTATGCTTTTGAGCAGAAGTCGAATCGCAAAATCCGACGCGTTTGACATCGAGATCGCGGGCCAACTGATGCGTGGACACCTCGCAATCTCCGTGCATCAAAACCAAAAGCGGCTGTTTTGAATCGATTTCCATAACAAGGGTTTTGATCACCTGGTGTTCCGGCACATCAATAACTGAGGCAGCCTGGTGTGTACCGCCATGATCCTCATATGAATAAAGGTGGGTTCTAAAATTAATTTTTCCCGCCCTTAATACGCGAATGGCCTGAGTAACCGGATAATTGTTCATCAACACCTACCCGTAAGAAATCTGGCCTAAAGAGCTATGCTTTGGTTTGCCCATAGGAGAATTTCATTTTGGAATTTGTATTTTTATTCACAAAATCCTAAAGCGGTGCCATTTATCTCTGATCTGCCTCAGAGGGCTCTGCTTTCAATGTAAAAAAAAGGATTCACTCAGATGAATGAATCCTTTTTTTGTAGACAATTGTCAGATGCCGCGTCTATACCAGTCCCGCCACTTCCTCCTTGACCGTTACCGCAACCTTATACAGCGCGGTCAATATCAGAAATCCCAGGGCCCATACGCCGACGGCAATGGCGATTTCGGGTAATGTCGGAACATATTCAGTGACATGATTCAAAGGATTCGGTATAAACCCGCCGGAGATCATTCCGAGTCCTTTGTCAATCCATGTACCGACAAATACGGCCACACAGGCAAAGGCCAGAACGGTCTCGTTTTTGCGGGTTGCAGGATTCACCAGCAGAATAATCGACACCGCCATCAGGATTAAAGACGACCACATCCAGGGTACAAGGACGCCGTGTCCGTGAAGTCCCACAAACAGATACTTGAGATGTTCCGTTTCTTCGGGGATTTTGCTGTAAAAAGCCACAAAAACCTCACAGAGAAAGAAAAATACATTAACGCTGATGGCGTATGCCACGACCTTGGCCAATGACTGGATTTGCTCTTTACCGGGATCGAACTTGGTTATTTTCCTGACGAGCATGCACAAAAGGATTAAAAACGCCGGACCCGCTGCAAAGGCTGACGCAAGAAAGCGCGGCGCTAAAATCGCGGTCAACCAGAAACCGCGGCCCGGAAGACCGCAGTAAAGAAAGGCGGTGACGGTATGGATGCTGACCGCCCAAGGGATGGAAAGATAGATCAGCGGTTTTAACCAGCCGGCGGGCGCAACATTGTTTCGCTCGGCCTCGAGCACTTTCCAGCCGACAATGATATTCAAAAATAGATAACCGTTCAAAACGATCATATCCCAGAAAAGGATCGAATTGGGGGTGGGATGCAGCAGAACATTCATGATGCGGATGGGCTGCCCAAGATCCACAAAAACAAATAAAATGCACATGGTCACGGACGCCACCGCCAGGAATTCTCCTAAAATGGTAATCCTGCCGAATGCTTTATAATTGTGCAGGTAGTAAGGCAGAACCACCATCACCGCCGATGCGGCGACACCGACTAGAAATGTAAACTGGGCGATATAAAATCCCCATGATACATCTCGACTCATGCCGGTAATCCCCAAGCCGAAACTGAACTGCCACAGATAACAGACGAACCCAACACCGATAACGACCAACAGCGCCGCCATCCACACATAGTATCTCTTTGTTCCTGTCAACGCCTTTTCAAGCATAACCACCTCATACAATATAAAACACTGAAGGACCCGTTCCCAGGGCCGGTTTACGACGAATGGCGTAGTTGTCTCTTAACAATTTTCTGACTTCTGAATTTGGATCATCCAGGTCACCGAAAGCCAGAGCGCCTTTGGACGCCTCCACACATCCGGGCATTTCCCCTACCGCCAGTCTTTCCGCGCAAAAATTACATTTCTCGACAACCCCTTTGGTTCGAGTGGGAAATTGTGGATCCAGTTTCTTGATAAAGGGACGCGGATCTCGAAAATTGAAACTTCTCGAACCGTAAGGACACGCCGCCATGCAGAACCTGCAGCCGATGCATCGATGATAATCCATCATCACGATGCCGTCTTCGCGTTTAAAGGTTGCCTTTGTGGGGCAAACCCGGACACATGGCGGCTCATTACAATGGTTGCAGAGCGTTAAAAAGGGCATGTGTTTGAGTCTGTCATCCAAATAGCTCGCTTCCTGCATGGGAAAATCATTTTCAAACTCTTCCGACCAGATCCACTTGATTTCATGAAGGGGGTTGTCATAATGAGGGACATTGTGAATTTTATTGCAAATCTCGATCATCGGTTTCAAATCTTCTTCGGTTTTCAATTTTCGAGTATCGATGACCATCCCCCATCTCTTGGCCAAAAGGGCATTTGGACCTTTCATGGTTTTCGGTTTCGCCATCTCACCCGAGGAAGCCATGACATCGAAGACCGGCTTGGCCCCTAAACCCAGCGCAGAGATTCCAGCTATTTTCAAAAAGCTTCTCCTACTGCTTTCCATCACTTTACCTCCTTCGGATCGATGTGGCAATCCCAGCAGTAAGGGGTTACCGAAGCATAATTGTGACACTTTTCGCAAAATTCAGCCTTTGCCCCGTGACAATCAAGGCATGTATTGGTAAGACTCATATTATACTGTTTCCCGTCGCTGCTGACATAGATTCGCTTGGCATCCCGAACCACCGTATCCCGCCACTCATTCAGCAGTTGCATATGTTCGGACTTCATGAGTTGGGTGGGCAGAACACATTCTTTGGCGGCTTTGGCTTTGTCGCTGATTTTGGGCTGCGGCGCCGGAGTGGCTCGGCCAAGGTTGTACCAGAAAGGAAACGTTATCAAAATCAGAAAGATGCATAAACCTGCAATCACTTTTCCCTTATCATACATCTTCTTGTTATTCGGCATCTTCATCCTCCATCCCCGGCAGTGGTTCGCTGCGCAGGTCCGTTGTCCGCTTTTGCTCTCCGGGTAGAATCAATGCATTGCCCACCAGTTCGTGAAGACCGGTTACATCCACTTCGGGTACCCAGTACTCCATGGAAGCCGGCAGAACAGCACGATCAATGGCGCATACGCAGGCCATCATATTCACCCCGTGTTTATCATGAACATACTTGACCGCATTGGCCCTCGGCAGTCCGCCTTGCATTCTCAGCTCCATGTTTTCACCGGCATTCAGACCGGATCCGCTGCCGCAGCAGAAGGTCTGCTCCCGAATGGTGTTGGCCGGCATTTCATAAAAGTGCTTGCAAACGCTTTTAATGACATACCGCGGCTCTTCCAATAATCCCATGCCGCGGGCAGGGTTGCAGGAGTCGTGAAAGGTCACTTTGAGATGATCATTGCGACGGGTATCGAGCTCCAGCTTGTTATGTTTGATGAGATCGGCGGTAAACTCGGCGATATGAACCATCTTGGTGGATTTGGCATTTTCGAATTTAGTGCCGGTAATGGGTGAAACCGGTTCTTCCAGGAAATCTGCCGGGCCGTTCATTGTATCCATGTACTGGTGAATGACGCGCCACATGTGGCCGCATTCTCCACCAAGGATCCATTTTACACCGAGCCGTTTTGCCTCTGCATACATCTTTGCATTCAAGCGCTTCATCATCTCATGAGACGTAAAAAAACCAAAGTTTCCGCCTTCGGAAGCATAGGTGCTCCAGGTGATATCGAATCCGTATTTTTCCTGTAAATAATGAAACAACATCATGTATCCCATACAGGTATAGGTTCCGGGGTCGGCAAACACATCGCCCGAAGGGGTAATAAAAAGGATATCCGCGCCTTTTCTGTTAAAGCTGGGTTCCACCCTTACACCGGTAATCTCCTCAATGTCGTCGGTAAAAAAATCGAGCATATCTTTGTAAGCATGGGGCTGAATCCCGAGATGATTTCCCGTTCGGTAGCAATTGGCAACCGGCGTCGCAATCCAGTCGATGTTCAGGCCGATGAGATTCAACAGCTCCCGGCCCATGATGGTAATTTCGGCCGTATCAATGCCGTACGGGCAAAAAACCGAACACCGCCGGCATTCCGAACATTGAAACAGGTACGACCACCATTCTTTTAAAACATCTTCGGTCAGTTCCCTGGCACCGATCATCTTTTTAAAACGCTTGCCCAGGGATCCGATAATTTTCCCGGCAGCGGTAAAGTCGTTTCGATACACCGATCGGAGGAGTTCCGCCCGCAAAACCGGCATGTTTTTGGGATCACCGGACCCGATGAAAAAATGGCATTTGTCGGCACAGGCTCCGCAGCGAACACAAATGTCCATAAATACTTTAACGGAACGAAACCGGTCGAGCCGTTCTCTAAATCCTTTTGAAATAATCTCTTTCCAGTTTTCAGGCAACTGCCAGTCTTCATCAAAACAACTCCATTTTCTTGGATAAGGAAAATTTACGATTTCAAGACTTTTGGGGTTCGCAGCATAACACGCCACACCTCTTTTGATTTCAACAGGCGTATCCATCCAGCCTGTTTCCGAAGGTTTGTGATTTATATGGGTGAACATTTCATCAGATTTTGGAAGTTCCGACATTATTTACTCCTTTTCCTCTTCCTCGGGGTCCTCCGGCGTTTCCGGCTCTATCGTCTTTTCAACAGGGAGTCCTGCCTCGATCATTTTTTCCCTGAAGTCATCTTCATAAGCATCATAGGTATGAATCTTAACCGGATAATTCCATGGATTGACATGTCTTTTGGCTCGGCTGTTGTTGGCCAGATTTCGAGTGGGGCTCATAAAAATGCCGCCCAAATGCATGAGTTTGCTGAACGGGAAATAAACCAAAAGCACACTGACAAAAAAGAGATGAATATAAAAAATGCTGCCGATTCCCTTTGTGATATGAGGCTTAAATGTCACCAGGCTCATGGTGAATTCTTTAACCCCCACGATATCCACTTTCGTATAATACCGCATTAGAATACCAGTAAACGCAATTCCGAAAATGAGAAAAAGGGGAAAATAGTCCGAACCCAGTGATATGTATTTTATCTGGGGAATCCATATTCTTCTTAAAAAAAGTAAGGTGACGGCCACCAGAAGCACCACACCGGATATCCTGAGCTCCGGCAGACCGATCTGAAAGAAACCGTCCAGTTTTGCCACCAAATTCACGGCCGCCGGTACCGGTTCGGTAAAAAAACGCAGGTGCCTGAATATGACGGTGAAAAAAGCCCAGTGAAAGGCCAGGGAAAAAAGCCAGAGCCATTTTTCCCATTCATAGGAGATCTTGGATCCTTCTTTTAATGCACACTTCGTATTTCTGAACAATGACCTGAATAAAACGATCTCCAGGATCATTCGAACAATAACGCCGCCGGTGGTGGAGGGGTTGTCGATGTTGGCCGCTTTAATCCACGGAAGTGTTTTTTGCTGGCCGCAGGTGGTGGGAATCCTGAAGGGGACCGGCGAGCGCGCCCAGTCTATAACGCGGTTGATAAACCCCAAAATAAAAATAACGATAGCCAGATAAGGTATGATAATTCCGAAAAATACCTCGCCCCCCGGAAGGTTGACACCGATATAAGCCAGCAGAAACAGAACGATGACCGCTATGAGGGAATACATGTAGCTAATAATCATTATACCGTTACCTCACTCGCCGGCTTCATGACGCCATGTCGGTTTTGGTCTCATATCATTTCAGGTCTCATCGTTTTAGTAATAAAACGTCATGATGTTACAAAACCGATATGTCGTTTGAAGCCACCTTACATATTAATATTGTCTAAATCCGGCTGCTCCGCCGGGATATCACGCACCAAACCCGCCCGCTTGAACGCCTTGAATGTCCGGTCTTTCATCTCGTTGGCTTTGAGTTCATAAATCTTTTCCCGGCATGTCATATAAATGTCGAACGCCATCAGGCCGAGCTCATCGATCTTTGATTCGAACAAGAGAAGCTCTTCGAAGCGCTGCGCTTCGGGGTCTTCTTTTAGCAGGTTTTCTCTGACGGCGTCTTTTAAGAAAAAAATAAAACGTGTGGCCTGGGAAGGGGAAAAGTTCTGAATCGCCCGTATTCTAATGATCGGATCCAGAAAAGATTGGATGTTTTTGAGATTCATTTCCTTTAAGAGTTCGTCAAACAATCCTTCCAATCCATGATAGATGGTCCGACCGACAGGGTTGGCAAAGGGGTCTTTCTGGCTCTTTAAAAATTTTGCCGTATCGGGCGGATACGTCTTGATCGTCGAGGTAAACCACATTTTTAGGATGGCGGTTTTTCTCTGCGTCAGCAGATGATTCAGGCTCATATTCAGTACTGCTCCGAACTTCTAATTCTGCCGCCGATGAACGACCAATTTCCGCGGTTCATTGACCGGCGGTTTCGTAGGAAAATTACGATTAGGGTCAATCTATTCAAAAAAAGTCCTATAAACATTTTATAAATTCATGTCAAGGACAAATGATAAAAATTTGAGATGGCTTATAGAAGCAGAATGGTCGGGTATTATCCCTACCCGGGATACGTTGGAAAATCAATGGTTATTTTTGTATATTCGTTTTCAAATGCTTGAAAACATTTTGTCTTGGTCTTCGGCATGTTGCATTATTTGTGAATTGAGCAGAACATTTTCCAGGGCAAGGCCGATCTCACCGGTTATGATGGCCATAATTTTCTCATCGTCGGGTCCGAAAATCGCATTGGTTTCTTTGCAGGAAAGGTTCAATACCCCGAACAATTGATCTCTTACGAATATCGGCATGCTTAAAAATGACGGCGGGCCGTATATTGGCTTATTGGCCCGATGAATCCTTGAATCGCTTTCCATATCCTGAACCAGGAGCGGTTTTTTTTTGAATACGATGGGCTTTACCAACGATTCATCCACATCGATGCAGAAACCTTTTTTTGTTGTTCCTTTGAGTCCCTTTGATACCACAATATAAAAGCATTTTTTTTCAGGCTCGAACTTAAATACGGATCCGATCCGCGAATTGGATACTTCCATGGCTTTTTCAAGCATTAACCGAAGCAGATGGTGTATATTAAAACTCCTGCTGCTGATCTCCGTCAGTTCTTTAATGGTCATCAATTCAAAACGGCTTTGCTTCAGCTCGCTGTCCTTATCTTTGTATTGCCTGTAGAGCACCGTTAAGCCGACAATAATAAAAAACTGGGAGATTACGACAAAAACGATCTGGGAGAATGTCATATCCGTCCTGTCCATGCGAAAATAAAAAAACAGACTTGTCATCAGCGAAAAAACGAGCGTGTTGAGCATCCATAAGCCGTACCTTAAATTGATCCTTTTGCGCTTGTCCTTCCAATTGCCTTGAAACTTCATTTTATCTCCTGTAACCGGGATGTAACACTTGGGCAAAAAACGTCATCGCCGGCCAAAATCGTTTGTTTTCGTCAAAAGGGTGTTGCGATGTATGCCGAGTATTTTTGCCGCTTTTGTTCTATTTCCGTCCACCCTTTCAAGAACATCGGAAATATAATTTTTTTCAAAGACGCTTACGGCTTCTTTAAGCGGCATATCTTTAATCTTCTTTTTGCCGAACCTATAAGGGGCATTGTCTTCAAGATCGATCACCGGACCTTCGGCAATGGTAAACAATCTTTCCACCAGATTTTTGAGTTCTCGAACATTTCCGGGCCAATGATATGCGGTTAACGCCTTAACCGCTTTTTCCGAAAAAATCTTTAAAGGTTTCCCGGTTTTGCCGGCATTCAATTCCAAAAAATGATCTAGGAGCAAAGGGATATCATCCCTTCTCTCTCTCAAAGGCGGCAGTTGTATGGGAAAAACATTCAGCCGATAATAGAGATCCTCTCGAAATTTATTTATTGAAATCATATCGTTAATGACTTTGTTCGACGCTGCGACAAATCTAACATCGATTTTGATAACCTTTGAATTGCCAAGTCTTTCAAACTCTTTTTCCTGGATGATCCTTAAAAGTTTTGCCTGCATATTCACATCCAGAGAATCGATGTCATCCAAGAAAACAGTTCCGCCGTCGGCTAGCTCCAGCTTTCCGATACAGGTATTGCTTGCGCCTGTAAAAGCACCTCTGTTGTGGCCAAAAATTGTGCTCTCCATCAATGTGGCGGGGATGGCTGCACAATTGACCACCACAAACGGCTGGCTCTTTCTATGGCTGAGATTGTGAATCGCCCTTGCGGCCAGCTCCTTTCCGGTGCCGCTTTCACCTTGTATGAGTACGGTCCCGTCACTCCGGGCTATCGTGGAAATTAACTCAAAATTTTTTCTCATTTTTTTATTGTTACCCACCATTTTTTCAAAAGGGTGGCACCGTTCCAATTCATTCCTGAGATATGTGACCTCCTTGACAAGGCTTTGCTTTTCCAAAGCACGCCGAATTACCGTTAAGACATCATCCACTATAAAAGGCTTAATAACATATTCATAAGCTCCCAGTTTAATCGCTTGCACCGCCGTTTGGATTTCATTCACGGCGGTGACCATGATGATTTCCGAATTCGGATCTGTCTCTACCAGTTTTAAGAGTAAATCCAGTCCATTAACGTCCGGAAGCAGAATATCGAGAAGAATCAGATCTATCGAATTTTTCTTGAAAATATCCATCGCTTCTTGGCCTGTTCCGGCGAGGAGCACGTGATAATCATCCTTTAAGACCATGTTAAATGACTCACGGACCCCGTTTTCATCATCGACAACAAGAATCGTACCTTCTTTTTTCATACGCAATAATCTCCAAAAGGTTCAAGAATTTTCCCCAGACTATTCATGTTGTGTCCCGACATAGAGCAATCTGCATGCCAAGTTGAGCTTACCTGTCGATCCCGTCGGCTAAAAGTGCATGAAATCTCATCTTGACGATAAATAAATCCCCGTCAATTGAAGGCCATTCATTCGGCGTCAGGTTGGAAGTGCACAGAAAATTGTGAAGCCATGCACAGTTTTCTGTGCACTTTGGAGATGAGAACATGCCGATATATATCATTTTCAGAATCCGTTGAATATATTCATCTTAGCCATCCCAACAATATCAGATAAAATCAAAGTTAATATAATGAGTTACAATAGGACTTGCAAATAATTTAAGTGAATCCTTTTTATCTTTAAATTTCTTATCCGCAAATATACCATTGGCATACTTTTTGAGTAACCATTCACTGGATCGATGGGCATCATGATATACGCTACCTGAATGTTTCGCTCAGAATTTTGATGAAATCTATTGATTGCCTTTCTCCTCACATCTTCAAATCCACCTGGACGGTATCTGTTCTTTCTGAATCATGCGCACACCAAGTCATATCACCTGTTGATCCAAATTCATATAGAAGCCATATCTTGCAAATTCTTTATTTGTACGCGAATTTTACGATTGGATCAAAAGTCTTTTCCAAGCGATTCCTGATCAATAGGAGACTCGGCGTTTCAACGGGTAAAAGGAGATCTTGCCATGAATTTCAGTTTAAGTTCTTTTTTGCAATGGCGGTTTAACTTTGTCATATACAAGGTTCTTGGATGGAGAATCATTCTCATCTACATCAGCATCCTGGGCAGACTCTATTTTTTCTTTAACCGAAAAGAAAAATGGCGGATTAAAAAGGCTGTCCATACTGTTTTTGTCGACCACAGGCACCCGGTTGAAATCAAATCTTTAACCAAAAATGTATTTCGAGGGATCGTGTACCATTACTATGAAAAATTTGTGAATGCCTTTGCTACCCCTGAAACATTGAAAACCTTCCTGAGCACGCATGTGGACGGCATCAATATGAAATCCCTGGAAAATGGACTGGCCAAGGGCAATGGTGTCTTATTGATCACGGGTCATTTCGGGGGGATCGAATTTATTCCCGCATTCCTTGGCATGAACCATTATCCGGTAAGCATTGTCGCAAAGTTTTCATCAGAAAGTCTTCGCAAACTCTGCTCCCGTCAAGCAGACAATTTTTCAGTAAAAGTGATTGACGGAGACCACACACCCAATATCGCCGAAGCCATTTTTACCGACCTCAGAAAAAACCGAATCGTTATTACGCAATGTGATGAAATCGATAAATGGAAGCCGAGTCGTCATCAAAAATGTTACTTTTTGGGCCGGAAGATTCATCTGGACAGAACCATCAATATTTTATCAAAACGATGTGGGTCCGCCGTTGTTTTTGGTGTGATGCACAGAAATCAACAGCACCGATATCAATTTACATTAGCGTCATGGGAAGAAATGGCCACCTGCTTTCAACGATCCGTAGATATGTCTGCTGGAGAGATCGTGTTGAAATTTATGGAAAATTATATATACAAACACCCTGAAGAATGGTATCTGTGGAAAAAATACCGGGCATTGGATTTATTCGCTTACCCAGGCGATAAAGCAAAAGCCCCGTCAGCCCTTCCCGCACTTGAACCTTCAATTGTCTGACGTTGAGAGACTTTCAAAGGTAACCGCAATGATTTTATTTAGTGAACCAATTTCAAAAAACGCAGGGCCTGCGAGATTTGACACCGTCTTAACCTATATGAATAAAATCTATAACTTATACAATTCCACGGAGAAATTGCAGGGTATTCTTTTAAATATTATGCCCTTTTTTCGATTGCCTGTTCATGCATTAGAAGCAGATTTGATTCCGGATACCTGTTTCAATGGTCAGGGTAGAGAGATATTCAACATACAAAGTGAAAGTCTTGCCGCCTTCGGGCCATTGGCACACGAATTAACAGACAGATACTCAAATTTGATGTCGGACCGGCAAAGCGTGACAAATCTGTCGCTTTAGTCTTGTCATTTTGAGACTTTTGAAAACTGATAAATCCTGCCACTTAATGACCGATTATTTGCCATGAAAAAAGAAGTCAGCTGTATCAAAACCAGGGCTGTTCTGGATTATATCAAGGAACATTATCATAATGACTATTCCGGTATTTTTAAAAACCTTGACAGCGAAATTGATGCCCTGCCCAATCCGGAAGGCTTTCTAAAAGATCCCAACAACTGGATATCCTGCGCTGTGGCCGTCAAAATATATGAACGGGCGAGACTCCTTCTCGGCGATAATCTGGCTGCGTACAAAATTGCTCAATACGCGGTTGAAAAGGCCAAATTGGGGTATGCTCAGAGAATCATCGTCAGAGCTTTCGGGTCCCCGATAAAAGCGCTTAAACATGTACAAAAGATCAATGACAAATGGAATCGGAACAAAAAAGTCGAAATTGTGGAATTAATAAGGAACGAGGCGGTTCTTCGCCTGCACTGGAACCAAAACATGGATGTCTCCAAAGATTTGTGTCTTATGAATCAGGGCACGTACGCGTATATACCGATCATTTGGGGAGCTAAGCCGATTTCACTGGAAGAAAAATGCTGTTATTTTGAAGGCGCTCATTATTGTGAGTATCATTTGAAGTGGTCTCCAAAGAATTGGATTTGTGAAAACTTTTCCAGAATTTTCAGGACAAAATCCGTTCTTATGGAATCCATCAAGGAGATGGAGGCGGACAAAAAACTTATCGAAGAAAAATACGAAGAGGTCAATCGTCTTAATCTGAAATTGAATTATACAATCAAACAACTGATGGCCATCCATGAGACTGGCAAAGCCATTCTCTCGGTGCTGGATCTGAATCAAGTGTTAACCGTTATCATGAATATTTTATCCAACGTCTGCCGGATCAACTGTGCGGTCATCATGCTCGTGAATGAAAAGCAAAACCACCTTGAATATATTCACGGCAACGCATTTAAAGGGAAAATCCCGGAAGCGATAAGAAATTATAAAGTATCTCTCGATCGTTTGAGCAACATTCTGGTTAGAGTCACCAATACAGGACGACCGGAGTATGTTCCGGAAGTAAATAGTTCAAGTCTGAGAAAAGAAAATATTGTATTAACATACGGAAAACCCACATCGGTCTTTGTCGTCCCTTTGATCACCCGTTCAAAAGTGATCGGCGTTATTGCAACGGATGGAGTGGATCACAAAGGAATCCCAAAAGAAACACGGGAAACATTGGAAATCTTTTCACCACAGATCGCCATTGCCATCGAAAATGCAAGACTTTACAACCGGCTTGAAAAGCATATGCGAGAACTGAAAGAATCTCAGTCTCTTTTGAGCCGATCCGAAAAATTCTCATTTCTGGGCAATCTGGCGGCAAGACTGGCCCATGAAATTAAAAATTCCATGACCGCCATCGGAACGTTTATACAGATGATTCCTCAGAAATACCATGATGCGGAATTCCGGGAAAAATTTCATGATATTGCATTGGAAGAAAGCGATCGAATTAACAATCTCATCACTGAATTATTGGATCTGGTCAAGAAAAAAGAATCAAACTTCGAACTCAATGACCTTCATGAACTTATCGATAAAATGATTCTTCTGATTTCACCCCAGAGTCATGCCAAGAGGATTGAGATCCTCCGTCGATTCGATCCCTCTATCCATCGGGTCTGGATGGACGAAGATAAGATGAAGGAGGTTATCTTGAATCTTCTCTCAAATGCAGTGGAATTTACGCCTGAAGGCGGAATCATCGAAATTTTTACAAAACACACTGAAGAATCGGAAAAACCCGCTGCAATTCATGTTGACATCAAAGATAATGGTCCCGGCATTCCTCAGCCCATGATCAATAATGTTTTTGATCCTTATTTCACAACCAAACATAAAAGCAGCATGCATAGCGGAACCGGCCTCGGGCTGTTTATCGCCTATCAAAACATGCAGGATCATCAAGGATCCTTAGAAGTTAATAGCAACGTTAATGAGGGATCCGTATTCAAAATCATCCTTCCTGATAAAAGGGAGTGAATCAAGGTCTTTCCAGATATTTTGTAAGCACGTCACCGAACAAAATCGTTCCCACCTCCAGAACTTTTTCATCCATATCGAAATGAGGGGAATGGAGGCTGTGCTGAAAGCCTTTGCCGGGATCATGGCAGCCGAGCCCCACCATAGCACCGCCCCATTTCTGACAAAAATAAGCGAAATCCTCGGCGCCCATTCTGGGGGGCCCGCCGTGAACATTATCGGCGCCCAGTACCTTTTCGGCGCAGGCCGTAACGTGCTTCACCAGTTCCGGATCATTGACCAGAACCGGATATCCTTCCGTGACATTCAGTGACGCCCGGATGCCGAATGATCCGGCGACGCCATCCACCATATCTTCAAGACGCTTGATCATCGCTTCACGAATATCGGGCCTCAAGGTGCGAAGGGTCCCCTCCAGAACAGCCTCTTCGGGGATGATGTTGGTTGCTGTTCCGGCGTGAAAACGCCCGATGGTAATTACCGCGCTCTCAAGAGGCGGAAGTTCGCGGCTGATCAACGTTTGCAGTTGGGTAACGAGATGGGCTCCGGCAACAATGGGATCTTTACAAAGATGCGGATGAGCGCCATGACCGCCCTTGCCTTTCAAACAAATGACAAAACTATCCGCGGCGGCATTGCTGACCTCCGGCGCCAGCCGAATATGTCCCCTCGGCAGTTCGGGATGCATATGCCCGGCAAAAGCGGCGCTGATGGGTTCGTTATCGAAAATTCCGGTATTCAACATGGCTCTGGCGCCGGCGCCGCCCTCTTCCGCCGGCTGAAATATAAAAATGATTTCACCGGAACCATTCTGGGGCCATCGATTTTCAATCAACCATCGGATGACACCCAGTGCAACGGTCATATGCCCGTCGTGTCCGCAGGCATGCATGAACCCCGAATTTTGGGATTTGTAGGGGACATCATTTTTTTCCTCCAGCGGCAGCGCATCCATATCCGCCCGGAATGCAATCAAATGTCCGGCGCGTTGGGCCCGCAATCTTGCCACCACGCCGGTTTGCCCGATACCCGATTGGAAAGGAACGTTGAAGGCGTCTAAAACCTCACAAATTTTAGCTGCGGTTTTCACTTCTTTGTAGGCCGGCTCCGGAGAACTGTGAAAAAAGCGACGCAACGCCACAAGCCAATTAAAAAAATCATCCGGCAATCTTAGGGACATGGTATACCTCCCGCAGCGAATTCATTCGATCTGGGAAAAAAGTTGTCCGGGACACTTTTTGCCACAAGATTATTGATACTATCGCTTAACGCAAACTTGCAAAAAGTGCAATAATGAATAAGATAACAAGGTAGAGAGGTCGCTTCAAGCAGCTGATGACAGACTTTGCGATTCGATAATCTCAATTGAGCCAAAACGGCTCAATTGAAGTTATTGGTGATTGGTTATTCGTTATTCGAAAAGAAACTCCCCATACCCATTAACCGATAACACCTAATCAAGTTTGACCCGATTTGGGTAAGAGCGATATTCAAGGATCAGTAAAAATGATAAACGCTCCCGGCAACACCGCTGATTTTATCAACAAGGCCATGGGCAGGCTTTATGAAGAAAACGGTCAGGATCGGATGTTTCCAGAGGGCGTTGCCAATTCTTCAACCGCCTCTGCCGTGCTCTTTTTGATCGGCACGTGCCGCCAAGAAAAAAAATTTCCTCTTATGCCCTGCTTGATTCTGAACAAACGATCTTTGAAAGTGAAACAGGCCGGAGACCTGTGCTGCCCCGGCGGAGGCATATCATCTCGGATGGATGCCTTTTTATCCAAGCTTCTATATTTACCCGGCACGCCCTTGACACGCTGGCCGTACTGGCAAACGTGGCACAAACATCGACGTCGCGACGCCCAAAATCTGGCGATTCTTTTGGCCGCGTGTTTGCGGGAAGGATTGGAGGAAATGCGCCTGAATCCTCTGGGAGTAAAATTTTTAGGGCCGCTTCCATCTCAGAAGCTTACCATGTTTCAGCGGGTGATCTATCCGATGGTGTGCCGTTTGGGACGCCAAAAACGGTTCATCACAAACCGGGAAGTGGACAAGATCGTTTATATTCCATTTAAAGATCTGTTGAATCCGGCTTACTATGCGCGATATCGGGTGAAGATTGAAACATCTTTAGAAAAGGAAAAGCACCCGGAGATAAGAGACTTTCCTTGTTTTATTCATCACTTTGGAGATTACACTGAAGTGCTGTGGGGCGCCACATTCCGCATCGCAATGGTCTTTCTCGAAATCGTTTTCAACTTCAAACCGCCGGATATGGCATCGCTGCCGATTGTTTTCAGATCCCTGGATAAAAGCTATCTCACCGGAAACGGGTAGCAATTTGTAACCCCAGCCAAATAGCGGACGCCACATCGCTTCAGACACAAACGATTGACGAGTTTTGATTTAATATTGTCTTAGATCCCGATTTATCAAGGAAACAAAAAGGAGGTCTTGCCATATGAAAAAGGAGATACTCGATCGCATTGAAATTATGCAAGGCGATATTACCGCCGTGAAACTCGACGCCATTGTCAACGCGGCCAATACAACCCTTTTAGGCGGCGGCGGTGTAGATGGCGCCATTCACAGAGCCGCCGGGCCGGAGCTTTTGGACGAATGCCGCAAAATCGGCGGATGTCCTACCGGTGAAGCGAGAATAACAAAAGGATATAATCTCCCGGCAAAGTACGTCATCCACACGGCGGGGCCGATTTACCGTGGCAGGGATGACGACCGAAAGCGCCTTTCTCACTGTTATTTGAACAGTCTGAAACTCGCTGTCAAAAATGATATTACTTCCATCGCGTTTCCTGCAATTAGCTGCGGTGCTTATGGCTACCCCGTCAAAGAAGCATGCCGAATCGCAATGGATGCGACCTGTCAATTTCTGGAAACGAACCGCACGATGAAAAAGGTTGTCTTTATCCTCTTTTCCGCCGACACCTATAATATCTACAAGGAATATCGAAAAGTTTTAGAGAATTAAAAACGGTTATTTATGCGCCGTCTGTGAAACAGGCGCTTTCTTTTGGACAGGCGACGGTGTTTGTTGCAGCGCCGCGTATGCACTTTCTTTTTTGCCGATCTTCCATTGGCTGCCTTGCTTCACCAAATAAAGCTGTCCGTCAAAATTGATGGCCCCCGAAACCCTTACAATCGCCCGATTACCTTCTTTTTTGACAACCGAATATTTTAATTTCGATGTATCGACCTTAATGTCGTTATCGAAGGCGCACTGTTTTTTGACATAATTT
>JBAUWG010000558.1:0-3127 GCA_049583675.1 Desulfobacterales bacterium
GTCGAAGGGATCAGGATTACGAAGGTCCGTGGCTTTTTTACGGCCGCCGTGAATTCATTCCAATGCCTAAAGAATACAAGTAATATAATCAAAAATAAAAAAGACCAAATTACCCGATGCATAATGATTTCAAGGGCGGGAATACGGCGCAAGACTTTCCAGTAGACAGGACTTAATCCCCAGATCAAAAATGCCGATGATGCATACACCACACCCGACAGAGATTCCTGCCGCGATTTTGATGGATCGATGCGTTTCATAAAATAATCAATTTTAATTCAGAGCGCCGAATTCAAAAAATCATTCTCCATAGACCATTTATAAATCGATGTCAAAAGATATCCCACCTTGACATAAGGCATGGAATTCAATTAATAAAGAGGTAAGTGTTTTTATGTTTTTATCTAAGGAGAAGAAAATGGCGCAAATCCTGGCGATTTACGGAAGCCCCAGGCGGCGTGGAAATACCGCGACCTTGCTCAAGCATGCTGTAAAGGGAGCTGTTGACGCCGGCGCACAGGTTGATGAAATCATTTTAAGAGACCTAAAGATATCCCCTTGTCTTGAAATATACGCATGTAAAAAAGATGGGCGATGCGCGATTAAAGACGATTTCCAACAGATTGTGGATCAGATCATGTCGGCCAAAGGATTGATTCTTGCCAGCCCCATTTTTTTTTATACGGTCAGTTCCCACACGAAAATTTTGATGGATCGGTGCCAGTCGCTGTGGGTCAAAAAATATTGGATAGACAAGGTTCCTTTCGGGAAATGGGAGCCAAAACGAAAAGGCCTTTTTATTTCCGCCGGGGCGACGAAAGGTAAAAAGCTTTTTGAAGGTGCCCTTTTGACGGTCAAATATTTTTTCGACGCCTTGGACACGGAGCTTTATCGATCTTTGCTGTTTCGCAGCCTGGATTTTGAAGATGATGTTTTAAAACATCCGGATTATCTTGAAGACGCTTATGAAGCCGGCGGAGCACTTGCCGAAATGATAAAAATTTTCTGATAACACGATCCGAGTTTATCGGGGTGGATTCTCCGGATCCGATTACCCACATTGACAGATAAAAAGTTTTCATATATATTCACGGCATTAAACAGATACTAGGAGGACAAAATGAAAAGAGGTCTTGGTGTATTAGCGGTGTGGGTTCTGTTTTTCATGATAATGTTACCTTTTGGAAAATGCATTGCCGCTGAAGGGGGGCTGCGTTACAGCATAAGTGTCGCCAAATTTGAAAATCGATCCAATTGGAGCGGACACTGGAACCTGGGTGATGCCTGGGGGGCGGTCCTCACCGATGCCTTGAATCAGACAGGAAAATTTATTGTCCTGGGAGAAAAAGATATGCGGCGTGAAGCCATGCAGGAGCAAGACTTTGCCGCGAGCTCAAGGGCCGCCGGCGGAGGAAAAAAGGTGGTGACAGGGCAGATGACACCGGCGCAGCTCCTGATTAAAGGAGATATCACCCATTTTTCCGATACAACATCAAGCGGAGCGGGTGGATTCAGCTTCAAAGGTATGAGTATCGGCGGCGGTAAAAGTGAGTCTGAGATAAATGTGGTGATGTACATTGTTGATTCCAGTACAGGCCAAGTCATGGCTACAAAAAAGTGTTACGGGAAAGTATCCAAAACCGGGCTCAAAATCGGTCTCAGTAGAGGCGGATTCAGTGGTGATATCGGAGGATTCAAAAAGACAAATGCCGGAAAATCGATGGAAATGGCTGTCGATGAAGGGGTAGCGTTTTTGATCTCCAAATTGGAGAGCATCCCGTGGACAGGGACGGTAATCTTAGCTAAAAAAGGCAGTGTTTATATCAACCGCGGTTCAAGAGAAGGTGTTTCCGTAGGCCAGACCTTTGATGTGGGAAAATCGGAAGTTTTGAGGGATCCCGACACCGGTGAGGTCTTGGATCAGAGCCTTGAGAAAGTGGGAACCGTTCGGGTGGTGAAAGTCAAACAGAAAATTTCCATATGCAAAATTGTTAACGGGCAAGGCATTACAAAAGGGATGTCCGTCGCCCAGTCACAATAATGCAGCGTCGAATCGGGTTTTGACCCCATTCGGGTAACAATGAGTGTTCGATCTCTATTTTTCCAAAAAGCGATATGTGCCTTCAATTTGCTGCGGATCGTAATTGCTGTTCTCGCAAGTAAATATCGAGGAGCTTTTTATTCAATTGTGAGTGATAGTGATGTCAAAGAAATGCGTTCTTATTCTGCTGGACGGGTTGGGAGACCGATCATATGCCGAGCTGGATTATCAAACGCCTCTGCAGGCGGCACGCACGCCTTTTATGGATAAAATTGCCGCTTCAGGCGCAAACGGGTTGTATCACGCCGCTCTGCTCGGCCAGGCCCTGCCGAGCGAGAATGCTCATTTTGCCATGTTCGGATATGAAGCGGCTGAATTCCCGGGGCGGGGGGCTTTAGAAGCACTGGGAGCGGGTATCGATTTAGCTCCCGGTGATGTCGCTGTATTGGCGCATTTCGCCGGGTTGAGAGAAGAAAATAACTGCTTTTTTCTTGTTGACGGCAAACCTGAAGCATCCTTTGATGAAGTAAAGCATTTGATAGAAGCGGCCGGTGAATACAGCCGGGACGGAGTGGAGATCCGGTTCATGCATACTCAAGGGCTGCGCGGCATTCTGATTCTACGCGGGAAAACAGCGCCTTTCATCACCGACACGGATCCTTTTATACATGGACTTAAAGTTGTCGATTTGAAACCCTGGTCGGATTATCAAAACGATGCAGCGGTTCAAAATACGGCCCGGGTTTTGAAAACTTATTTACTGAAAATATATCATACCTTGAAAAAACATCCGCTCAATGATGCCCGGCTGCAAAGAGGGCTCGAACCGATTAACGGGATGGTAACCCAGCGCGCCGGCCAGTTGAAACCTGTGACCTCTTTTAAAGAGCGCTTTGGGATGCGGGGCCTTTCCATCGCATCCGGCATTGTATACCAAGGCTTGAGTGCTTTTATCGGCCTAGATTTTAGAAAAGTGAGTGACACGAAAGATCCGGGAAAAGATATTGAAAAGCGTTTAACCATGGCTGGCAGCGCCCTGGGCAGCTATGATTTTATACATATCCATAGCAAGGCACCGGATGAAGC
>JBAUWG010000559.1:0-2620 GCA_049583675.1 Desulfobacterales bacterium
CAATGATACTGCATATGGAGTAATTTGGTTTTTTTCGATTATGTCAAAAATTTGTTCTGAATAGTTTATTTCTGAAGCGTGTATTATTTTTACAGCCAGCTCTACAAATTGAGACCTTTTGGGATTCTTTAACTCATTAATAATTAAAGGAATAGATGATTCCTTATGTTGTAATAGTTTGCTTTTCATTTTTTCATGGTTCAAAGAATCGATTCCCCCAATCATTATACCAATCAGCTTTTTAATATCATCAGTATCCTCAATAATATTAGATTCTTGTATTCCCCGATCTAAAAGCTGATTTGTGATGGAGGAGGCCAATGCTTCGGCCTCAGGATGTAATAGAGATGAATAAAGAAGACGTGGTGCTGAAATTTCATGCACCGTATTCATTCTAAAAAAGCTCTCATCTAATATAGGTATACCAAAATCTATTTCTGAATAAGCTGGAAAGCTCTGGTTTATATTTGGCAACTTTTGGTTTTTATTGGAAAGTGTTTTCCCATAACAGCATTTTTTATACTTCTTTCCACTACCACAGGGGCAAGGCTCATTTCTTCCGATTTTCTTATTTCTCATTCTATTTATTCTACTATCGTCATATGATATTACAAAAGCATAAAGCTGCTCTTCAGCAGGGGCGGTTTCTTTGCGATCCGCTGGTAGAGCTTGTTATGTGATTTGACATTGAAATCAGCTCCGAAGTGAAAATAGCATCATGTCAAAACTCCGTCCTGAAGGAAGTTGGTTCAGTTCAAGCCCACTTGCTTGTCTCATGACATCTGTTGAGAATTTTACAAAATCTACATCGAATCGCGTCTCAAAATATCGTAGCCAAATCCCAATCTCTACAAGTGAATCAATAAGGTCTCTATCAGAAACGGAATTATCCACGCCCAATATACTCCGTATGCGAGTGTCATAGGCGGGTGCATGGCCCCAGTTGAACATAAGAACAACTTTGGTTAAAAAACAAACACTTCCGGCGCTCGAATGCCAGCCACTTAATATATAACGGAGTTTTGTGAACGAACATATTAACTGGTCGATGACCGACTTATCGGCACAGGGTAATTCGCAGAGGCTTAAGTTCGGAAGTTTATCTACCAAATCCCAGAAGTTGCAAAGCTGATCATCTGTAATTATTCCAGTACAAATGTCTTTCAAAATGCTGCCGCATTGTCCTTGTCTGTTCATGTTCCAGCCATTATATCTGACAATATTCAGCAAGTCGGTCATACGTTGGAGAGGGGATGCACTTAGGCGAGTATTGTTGTAGAAATTATCAAACTGATTCAACCACGGCCCATTTAGAGTGCTGTAACTTTCGATTGATTTGCCTGCTGTCTCCAAATTCAGCTTATTCAATATTTCAAAGCTAATCACGGACATTTTTTCATCCAACGATCTGCATCACAGGCGCGAGGTTACGAGCGTCCTTGTGAATGCATGGGTTAGACTCCTCCGAAAGGAGTAACTTGATACCGATATCCATTCTGTCATTGTCACCCTCCACCTCGTCCGTTCCACAGTTATAATTTAAAGCTTGAAATAGGACCTGACGAAGGCTCTTAGTTTTTCGATCAAGGTCTCGACACCTTCGGGGTCGTAAATGTACGGGATGTAGTCGAAATGCTTGATGTCGGACGGAATGTCTTTGTCCGACCGCGTGATGAGCACAACCTTCTTGCCGACGGTGTGGGCCATGCCGATCTCATAAAAAACATTCGGGTTTTTCTCGGTGCAGTCGGCGAGGATGAGATGCGCAGCACAGATGCCATCCCAAATCTTTTCCATGAAGGGTCTTGGTGAGAACATCTCATCGGCGCGCCGAACGGTCAGTCCCAATTCTTCGCCCATCTTTTTAATATGATTGGTATAGACCTTTTCCATCTTCGCCTTAAACGGCATAAGGACGAAGATATCAATTTTCTCTTCGGCTTGGCGCGGCCGTCCGAATGCTGGTAAGACTCCCATTCCCTTGGAGTGTCGAGATAGCATTGCAGCCTCGGATAGGGTCATGCCCCCAAAGGCTACGCGAATTTTCGACCAGAGGTCGGTTTCTATGATTTCTCCAACCGGCCTCCTCCCATTTCCCGTGTCCTCGTCCACAAAGCCAATTAGCCCCAGATCGCGCATCTCGAACAACTTCTTGAGAAGCATCATCGTGTTCGTATTGGCCTGGAGTTGTGTGGGGTCCGCGTAGGCATATCTTCCGCACAACTCCTCCCAGGTCTTGATCTCCCGCAGGAGCAGGAGAACCAGAGCTCCATTTTCGATCTCCTCGTAAGGAATATTATTCTTCGATGGGTATTCCATTGCAAAATCCTCCGGCGGGAAGGTGATCCCGAATCTCGTTTCACTTTTAATAGCAGCCTAAAGGGCTCTAAGCGGAGGCGGCTTTTTGCGCCCTGCTGAAGAAGCAAGGTTGGCTGCGTCTATGTAATGCCTTTTCGCTCTTGCCATTTCTAAATCGCTGTTTTTTGCCTCAAAAAGCTCAATATAGCCATGTTTTAAGGGGTAAAACTAAGCTCATTCTCAATATTTATAGCCTGTTAGCGCGGCCCGTCCCCCATCGCCCCACTGTTAGCGCGGCCCGTCCCCCATCGCCCCGTGATAG
>JBAUWG010000560.1:0-2290 GCA_049583675.1 Desulfobacterales bacterium
TCAAATTTTTGAAATGGTTAATTTAACAACATTATAGTATTCTGCTATTTTGAATTTCAATAATTTGAAACGCTCAACCTGGTTTTATGTTGATTATGAATATAGATCGCTTAGCAGAAAAAAAGGATCGACTTCTTTCGATCTTAAAAGAATATGGGTCTTTGCTGGTGGCTTACTCCGGCGGAGTTGACAGCTCATTTTTGCTGGCCATGGCCCGCGAAGCGCTGAATAATAACCTTATCGCTGTCACCGCAGCGTCTCCGATTCATCCGGAAATAGAAACCCGCGAGGCCTGCGATTTTGCGGCGACACTGGGTGTTGAGCATCTGGTCCTTCAATCGAAGATAATGCTTCGGCCCGATTTTACAGCCAACACCAAAGATCGGTGCTACTTATGCAAAAAATATCTTATAGAAGAATTATTGAAAATTGCCGGGCGCAGAGGAATTCAACATGTGGCCCATGGGGCAAATATCGATGATTTGGACGATTACCGTCCCGGAATGGCCGCAGCGCAAAAAATGGGAATCAAGGCACCGATGGTGGATGCAAAACTGACTAAAAACGACATTCGCCGGCTATCAAAGCAGATGAACCTTATCACCTGGAACAAGCCGGCCATGGCATGCCTTGCCAGCAGAATTCCATACGGCACATTGATCACCGAAAATGACCTTAAAATGGTGGACCAGGCCGAACAGGTGCTGTTTCGCCTCGGCTTTCCCGGATGCCGGGTAAGAATGCACGGCAAGGTAGCCAGGATCGAGGTTCAGACCGGGGATATTGAAAGACTTATGGATCTAAAGACAAGATCCGTCGTTATAGAGAAATTGAGAAAAATCGGGTTTTCTTATGTGGCGGTAGATCTGGAGGGGTATTGCCAGGGGAGTTTGAATAGGGCGTTAGCTCCCTGACCATTGGAGTCCGGTAATTTCAGTAGGGAATAAGCAGTCGGTAGGTGTTTTGAGTGTTCAGGAACGGTCCTTGGCATAGGCCAGCGAAGCGCGGATAAACTCTCTGAACAAGGGGTGCGGATCCCTGGGGCGGGATTTGAATTCCGGATGGAATTGACACCCGAGAAACCAGGGATGATCTTTGACTTCGACAATTTCCACCAGTTCACCATCCGGCGAGGTTCCGCTGATGGCCATCCCTTTTTCTTCGAGTCGGTCCATAAACGCATTGTTGAACTCATATCTGTGCCGATGCCGTTCGGAAATGTCCGAAACACCGTAGGCCTTGCTGGCGAGAGTCCCCTCTTTGATCGTGCAGGGATAAGCGCCAAGGCGCATGGTTCCGCCCTTATCCGAAGTTATGTCTCTTCTCTGAACGGTTCCGGTTTTTTCATCATACCATTTTGTCATCAGATATATCACCGGATACGGCGTATTTTTATCAAATTCCTGGCTATGGGCATTGGAAAGGTTTGCGGCATGTCGCGCAAATTCGATGACGGCGATCTGCATTCCGAGACAGATGCCGAAATACGGCACTTTTTTTTCTCTGGCATATCGGGCGGCGCAAATCTTGCCTTCGATGCCGCGGGAGCCAAAGCCTCCGGGGACCAGGATGCCGTCAACATCTTCTAAAAATTCTGCGCAATTATTGTGTTCGATCTTTTCAGAATCTACGAATTTAAGATTCACCCGGCAGTCATTCGGAATCCCTCCGTGACGGAGGGCCTCATTCAAACTTTTGTAGGATTCCGTTAAATCGACATACTTCCCGACAATGGCAATGGTCACATCAGATGAAGGCTCTTTAAGGCGTCTGACGATGTCCTCCCAGTCATCGAGTTTGGGCGCTCTGGTCCAGATGTTCAGCTTTTCCACAATTTTCTGGTCCAGACCCTCCTTGTGGAATACCAGGGGAACTTCATAAATACAATCGACATCTTTTGCCGTAATGACCTCGTCCACGTTAACGTTGCAGAACAGAGCGATCTTTGCCTTGATTTCTTTGGGCAGATATTTATTGGTCCGGCAGAGAAGGATATCCGGTTGAATACCGATACTGCGAAGCTCTTTTACGCTGTGCTGGGTCGGTTTTGTCTTCACTTCTCCGGCGGTATTGATATAAGGAACCAGGGTGAGATGGATATACAAGGCGTTTTCCTTCCCGACATCCGCCCTGAATTGCCGGATCGCTTCTAGAAATGGAAGGCTTTCAATGTCACCAACGGTTCCGCCGATTTCAACGATGACAATATCTACGGAATCCGCCACCAGTTTGATGCTTCTTTTAATTTCATCGGTAATGTGAGGAATCACCTGAACCGTCCCCCCCAGGT
>JBAUWG010000561.1:0-5030 GCA_049583675.1 Desulfobacterales bacterium
GATATTTTAAGCCATCGATTTTACATTTGGAAAATATCGTAATATTTTTAAATTTAAGCCAACCACTTAGCAATATATATGCCAATTAAATATTTTTCTCTGCGACTTTTGATATTTCCCGGAACTCAAATGATTTAAGAAAGATAGAGTCTCTATGGATAATGGAAGGTAATTATGCATCCAAAATGACGAAGTGCTGATACTGGGCAGGATTTTTTTTGTTAACTTATTGATTCCCCAATGTTAATTAAGGATAATCCAAAAATGATTTTGAAATAGATACCTTGTGGTACTGTATGGATTTTTAACCGCTTTAAACGATTTCAGGCATAACACTTTGGTTTTACCAATAGATGTTGATTGAACCGGTTTGATATACCCGGTGCGAAATTTGAGCGGGTCATGTAATGGATTCGAAGAGGGTGAAGGATTTTCCTTCGTAATATCGTCATTTGCTTTCAGAGACTTGAACGCTATTTTATATCATTCCGGTAATAGCGTCTGTATGAGAATTCCTACATACCTGCACGATCGATGAAGTTATTTAATAGACAGAAATACTCTTCCTCTCAAAATATGAAAAAACAAATCTTAACTTTCAATATCTTTGGATAAGTTTTTAGAAAAAGTCCAGCACAAGTCGCATACCCTGAAAACAGGTTTGACAATAATATAATAACCCATTGATGTCAATTGTATATCATCTGGACATCTTTATCTGAAGAAGCAACTGAGGTGAAATCTTACATTGCCGGAGAAGGATTTTGCGTAAAAAATATGTCGGCGTATTTTGCCAAGAATTTAAATAATTTGAGTACACGACCCATCTGTTTTGAGTAACGCATCTGAAATTTGATTTTTTATGGTTTAAGAGAGGATTGGTTTTATGTTGCATGATTTTTGCATTGCTGTCGATCAAATTAAATTCGACAATCACAATTAATTCAATATTGGATAAATCAACACAGTGAGAGGGTAAACCCGTTAAAAACGGGAACACGAAGCCACGAGTCTAAAGCCTTACAGCTAAGTCACCCGGATCGCCAAATATCTGGAGCGCTAATATCGTCCGAAATAGACGTTTGTCGCGAGCCAACTATAACGGCGCCTTTCTCTATATAAGTTATCCAATGCGAGAGAAGGAATGCTTGTTATGGTTAGAAATGTTAGTAAACCCCGATTCAATTCTTCTTTTCTATTCCGGTCTGTTTTCGCAACTTTCATCTTTCAATTTTTCTGTGTATTTAATGCTCCGGCAGCAACCCAGATCTCGCTGAAATGGAACCCGAACAGTGAATCGGACGCGGCCGGCTACAGAATTTTTTGCCGCGAGCAAAGTCAATCTTACGATCATGTCAATCCGTCCTGGGAAGGAGCAGACACCACCTGTACAATTTCTAATCTGGATGAAACCAAGACATACTGTTTTGTGGCAAGAGCATTCAACGTCGAAGGAATCGAGAGCCAAGATTCCGCAGAGGTATGTCAACAAGCTTCGGTCCCGCAGAACCAGCTGCCGACGGCGGATGCTGGGCCGGATCAGACCGTCAGCCAAGGGCAGACTGTCTTTCTGAACGGCTCTAACTCAACCGACCCGGATGACGGCATTGCCTCATATCACTGGGTTCAAATCGGCAAGCCAACAGTAAATCTATCTGATCCTAATAAAAAGCAATGCACGTTTACAGCACCCGATGTGGATCAGGCGGGTAGTACACTGATCTTTGAGTTGACGGTTACCGACCTCAGCGGAAACCAGACAAAAGATGTGTGTGCGGTGAATGTCACATCCCAGAATGAACCGCCCCAAGCGAATGCCGGACTTGACTTGGTTGTGAGAGGAGGAGATGCTGTTACATTGGATGGAACTTCTTCGCTGGATATCGATGACGGAATCGCCGCTTACTTGTGGACCCAAACAGGAGGTCCGCCGGTCACCCTTTTAAATCCATCATCGCCCCAGGCGACTTTCACGGCACCAAACGTCGGCTTTGACGGCGCTTCCTTGAGCTTTAATCTAAGCGTAACCGATGCCGGCGGACTTCAAAATGGGGATGCCTGTGTTGTCAATGTCATCTGGAAAAACCAGCCGCCGACGGCAGTTGTCACACCGGACGATATTGAGACCGACGGGGGAGCTATAGTTACATTGGACGGGTCGAAATCAACAGACCCCGATGACGGGATTGCCTCGTATCATTGGACCCAGATCAATGGAGACCCCGTTTCATTGTCCGGCCCGACGTCAGCCGTAACGGCATTTGTTGCACCGAAAACCGACTCGCTCGGCAAAAATCTGAATTTTAGATTGACGGTAAAAGATCGGGGAGGGCTTCAAAGTACTGCGGACAGTTCTGTTTACGTCAACCCGAATACGACTTCGAATAATCCACCTGTTGCTGATTTCAACTTTACCGTAAGGAGTCAAAGTGTCGCATTCACCGATCTCAGCTCCGACAAAGACGGAACCATTGTGTCTTGGTCTTGGAATTTCGGCGACGGCAGTACCAGCACCAATGAAAATCCCGGTCATCAGTATCGCAGGTACGGAGCCTATACGGTTACGCTGACGGTTACCAATAACGACGGGGAACAAAATTCCCAATCGAAAACCGTAACTATCCAAACGACAGCGTGGAGATGGAGATGGAGATAAGCGGATTTGAGGTTGTGATCCGGGTGATGGCGATAACGATGATGGTGTGTCTCTCGCCCGGCCGTTTTAGGTTTTGACCGAGCCCGTGGCCGTGCTGCCACGAATGAAATTCAATGTGTTTCATAACCGCCGGTTAAAGGTTAACCAAAAGTGTTAGCGCATCATAGAATAAATTATGTTTTCACAGATCTCCTCCTGTGTAAAATGTTTACACTCGATCGTAATATCAGCGTATTTCGTATATAACGTAAAGCGTTCTTTAAACAGGTCGTCTAAACTCTGATCTGGGCGCTTTGCAAGTCCTCTTGTAGCATAATCGCGAATCCTTGCCTCCAGCACCGGCAACGCGACGTTCAAAAAGACAGCGGTTCCATTTGATTTCAGGTGCGTCATTGCCGCATGACTGTAGACGGCGCTTCCTCCTGTGGCAATCACATGATTGAAACAATCGAGTTTTAGAAGGATACGCTCTTCGACCTCACGCAACGCCATGTAGCCCCGGGTATCAACAATATACTGAAGGGTTCGACCCAAAGATGTCTGGATAAGGAGGTCCGTATCGATGAAATCGCGTCCTGTCAACTTCGCTAAAATAACGCCGATCGTGCTCTTTCCTGAACCGGGCATACCGATCAGAACAATATTGGACGGATTTTTAAGCATGACAGTTCAACATCGTTATTTTGAGTTCATTGAGCGCAGAAACATATTCAGTCCATCCCATCCGCCGTATCCGCTGACAATTTCCTTCCGGATAAGAGGGCGCTCCGGATACGTGTTCAGGGAAAGCGCACCCCCTGAAGACGTTTCACTCAATTGAAGCAGCTATCTGCCGGATGATATTTTTTGATAGGTTTTGAGATTTTTTTTTGCTTTGTTCATCTCTTTCTTGAAGCATTCCGGACAATAGCCGTGCGAAAAATCGACGTCCCAATGTTCCTTGAAATAGGCTTCCAGACGAAACCATGATTCTTTGTCGTCGCGCACTTTCTTGCAGATGGAACAAATGGGGATCAAGCGTTGAAGCTCGGCAATTTCGCTAATATCCTCAATGACCAGCAGCACGAGCGGCTTTTTTTGGTAGCAAAAAGGAGAAGCCGTGATCAGCGCATAGATCTCTATCTTATTGCCGTCCCGCAAAATCTCCAGTTTTTTGCGGCGGCGCACAACACGATTGCCATGGAAGGCTTCAGCAACAGAATTTCGGATAACACAATCCTTACACATCGGTCCTCGACCGCATCCCTCCTGCACATCGACAGCGTGCAGGCAGTTCAGCACTTCACCGCCGCGGCGTTTAAGGATTGCCGGCCGTTTAAGCAACAACAACTCGGCCGCCGCCGCGTTGTATTCTTGAATCCTCACGTCGTCGTCGACCACAAAGATGAGCGAAGGGATTGAATCGAATACGGATCTGAGAATGTCTTTGCCGTCGCCGTCTTTCACATTCATATAATTCTCCCTTTTGGAACAGAACCTATTTATATTTCTTTGATAGGAAGCACTCGCTCTATTCTTCGTTTCCGCAAAAACGATATCGGATTCACAATATGGATTCAGGGGTTATGCCAGACGTTTCAAACAGCACTCAAATCGCTGTTCATTGACCTCGGTCCCCCACTGGGTTCCGCTATGCACTTCAACCAGTTTGAAACCGTTTTTCTCATAGAGATGCCTTGCGGCGTTCAGCCCCTCGAACGTCCACAGATAGATCTTCTTGTAGCCCCTGTTCCGACAAAAACGGATCGCAATATCGATGAGCCGGTTGCCCATTCCGCTTCCGCGCAAGGCATCCGACATGATGAACCACCGAAGATGTGCTCCTTTGCTTTCGGCATGAATGCCGTCGATCGCGAGAGAGCCCTCTACCCGGCCGTCCGCCAAAACCGTCCAAAAACCATCGCGTTTCTCGTTAAATTGTTTGAGAAATTCAGAAAGCTCTGTTGCCACTTTAGCTTCGAAAAAGAGTCCGAATCCCCAGTGGTTATGGTAGTAGATGCCGTGAAGTTCAGCGACTCGTCCGATGGAACCGGGGACATAACCTTTCGCTATCTTGGCCGCTGCCATAATAATCTCCGTCTAAAGCGTGGCGTGCAATCGCCATGCCGCAGGACCGTATCGGATCATATTACAAAAATAATTCTGTGTTGACATATTTTACAATAAGAATATACGAATGTAGTAAAGAATATACCCACGGAATATGAAGCTATCTCAAAATTAGAATTTCAGGTTGAGATCAAGGCACGGCCGAGAGTCAACCCGCCCCGATTGTTGACGGGATCTCCGACACGCATACTCCAGTATGTCGAGGACTTGAGTCGAGGGCTCAACGCCGATATCGGACGAAAAGACTTTTTTGAGATACCTTCAT
>JBAUWG010000562.1:0-6807 GCA_049583675.1 Desulfobacterales bacterium
CAGTAGACGCGGCCGCCTCGATCCGCGGTGTAAAGCCTTTAATATTGAGCATGAGAGCGAGGATACCCGCGAAGACAACAAGCGTGATGACACCCATTGTTATGAACAGAACCTTTTTCTTATGGACAGCCATATTTTAGCTCCTCTGGATCGTTTCTCAAGTGCCGTGGCGGCGTCATCCCGATTCGATCTCGAGGCGGACACAGACTGGCAAGCACCTCCGGACTGGTGAAATGGACGTGCCACTAGGGGTCGAGCTTTTCCAAGGCGGCATGTGCCGCCTTCAGCTTTCCGCGCGTAATTTCATACGCACCTCGCTCCCGGGTTGTCCGCGCACAATGCCCAAGCATAGCAGCTGTCTCGACATCTTCAAACCCATGCTTTCACGTCAACACCGATCGCCCGGCTCCATCCGGGAAAAAATAACGCCCGTCTATTTCACGATCAGATCATTTTTTACGGATGTGACTCCTTTGACGCCATGGGCGATTTCTCCCGCTTTATCGACGGCCTGTTGAGAAGAAACGAAACCGCTCAGTTGAACGGTGCCCTTGTAGGTTTTGACACCGATCTGGAATGACTTGAGAAAATCATCTTTTGCAAGCAGAGATTTGACCTTGGTCGTGATGACCGAATCGTCGACGTATTCGCCGGTACTTTCCTGAGTGCGTGTCGATGCACAGGCCACAAAGGTGGCGGTCAGCATGAGAAGCACTAAAACGTGAATAACGATATTTCTTTTTTTCATAGCGGGTCCCCCTTTTTGTTAATTTGTGTTGAAATGGTTGACTACGAAACCTTTTCTACTAAAGGATTCGTAGATTCGATAAAATCTTTCTGGCCTGTTGACCACTTCCTTTCCAAATACCTCACCTTGTCCGGCAAGGATCCAAATCCTTACACTCGTCTTCGGCCCTGAATAATCTGGACCAGCAACACAACGATGGCGATGACCAGCAGGATATGAATGACGCCACCCATCGTGTAGCCGGTTATCAATCCCAGCCCCCACAGAATTAAAAGAATCACAAATATGGTCCAAAGCATGTTCGCCTCCTTTCTAACGCCTCCAAAATCTTTTTATGGAAGTCTATGTTTACTCCCCAACGAACTTCTTAACCTTGCCGATCTTTTCTTGAGTTTTCCCGGCAGAAATTTCTTCTTTGCCTTCGTCTTCCAATTACTTTGTTGTAATTTTATTTGGTCGTTCCCGGAATACTTTTTCCGGGCGTTTCATTTTCTTATAGCTTCAATTTTTGTGCCAGGTTTATAACACTCAGGGTCGCCTCACCCATCATTTTGATTTATTAGAATAATTTGTTTAAAAAAACTTTCAGGGCAGTCATTAACAGCCATATGAAATGTGTCATATTCAACCAAGTGGTCATATTTGACCCTTTTTCAGATCTCCTTGGTGTTATGGGTGGGAAATGATAATGGCGGATTGAAAATGATAATCGACTTTTTCTTGGCGCCCGTATCGCCTAATTGATTTCAAGAAAATCATCTGATTACAATTCAGTGCGGCGGCGATAAAAATTTTATTGGATCTTCTTGAAATCGATATACCCCTTCTCCACATCCGTACGGATAAGTTGCACTTTGAGCCTTTGGCCCACATCAACGCCTTCAACCCCGTAAACCAGCCGGCCTTCGATGGGGGGCTGAAAGATGCGAACCCAGGTGCCTTTGTCGGCTGCGCCCGTGCAGATGGCGTCAAACCGGTCTCCGATCCTTGAGGAGAGGAGCATGGCCGCGGCCGATTTGGTAACGAGCCGCTCCACCTTATTGGCATCGTTTTCCTTCTTAGTGCAGTGACGGGCCAGTTCCGTCAATTCGTCCCGGCTGTAGGACAATGGCAACCCCTCTAAAACAGCCTTCAGGATGCGCTGGGTGATCAGATCCGGAAACCGCCGGTTGGGAGCCGTTGAGTGCGTGTAATCTTTTATGGCCAGGCCAAAGTGGCCGGGGGCCGCATCGTCCGGGGCTTCGACGACATACTCACCCGGCCCGAGCAATTTGATGACGGCAAGAGACAGATCGGAAAAGCGGAGCGGGTCGGCCGCTTTCTGCACGGCCAAGAACCCTTCGAGCGACTTCGAATCCGGCTGCGCCGAAAGCTTGTAATTGTGCTGGGCCGCGATCTCGACGATCCTGTCCCAGCGCTTGGGAGAGCGGACCATGCGCCTCAGGGAGACGACTTTCTTTGCTTGCAGAAAGCGCGCGGTCACGCCGTTGGCCGCAATCATGAAATCCTCGATGATCTCCTTGGCCCGGTTGCGCTCATCCGCCATCAAATCCCGGATCACGTCTCCGGCAAAAACGGGGCGGGCTTCCAGCGTCTGCAGGTCCAGGGCTCCGTGCTCATGCCGAAGGGCTTTTAACTGCTGTGCCAACCGGTCCTGGAGTCGAAGATTCTCATCCAGCCCCGGGACCGCCGCCACGGCCGCGGGCATGGGCCCTTTGCCTTCCAGCCACGCCGCCACGCTGTTATAGGCGAGCTTGGCCTGGTTGCGCACCCGTGCACGATAAATATTCGAGCCTTGCATCAGCCCCCCGTCGCCGATCACCATTTCGATGATCACGGCCGGTCGGTCTTCATGATCGTTGAGAGAGGTGAGATCCGTTGAGAGTTTCTCCGGCAGCATCGGAAAGATCCTGCCGGCGGTGTAAATGGATGTCGTGTTCTGGCGGGCGTGCGCATCGATGGCCGAGTTCTTCTTGACGAGGGCCGTTACGTCGGCGACAGCCACCAAAACTTTCACCTGTGTATCCGTCAAGGCCTCCGCCACCGTCAGTTGGTCCAGATCCAGGGAATCATCGTTGTCAATGGATGCCCAGAGCAGGTGGCGCAGATCTATCCCGGGAGATCCCGCCAAAAGATCTACTTGCTGCACCGTCTCCAATTCTCTAAGGGCATCCGTTGAAAAATCGGGCAGAAAGTCATATGCCTGCATTGCCCGGCGGGCGATCTTTTCCAGGACCCCTTTTTGTCTTGCATCCGGGTGCGTTAGCATAGGTTATCCTCCTTTTCTAAAACGTCCCATTTTCCGCAAGCGCAATCCTAACTCTCTATTTATAGACAATTCGCGTGCCAATCATCGGACCAACCCAAAATGCCAAATACAATGAGATAGATGGCAACAGAGAATCACTGCGCTTGGGAATTTCTGTTCTTTCCTCCAAGGTGATCCGTCGGTCATTGATCTGTTGCAAAAAATCACTTTGATTGGCATCTCAAATTAATCGAACGGCCGACTTTTATTCAAAGGGGCTTGACGGAAATCAGGAAATATATTTTGTCAAACCCTGCATGGCTTTCACAATGTCTTGGATCGCCTCGTGTATGCCGTCTGCGCCGGAGCCTATTTCCGATGTTCCATTCTTCCCGGATTCGCCATGAATTTCGGATTTGATCTTTTTCAAGTTTTGAGCGTGTTTTTCAAACTGGATGCGATGCTCTTCTTCCATGTCTTTGATGGCATCGGAATTAATCTGCTGGATGAGTTCATCGGCCTCGGCCAGTAATTGATCGATATTTTTGGATTTTAAGTTCTTTGGCATGATGTTTCCTTTCCGATGGGTTTTTGCCCGTCATTGTATGAAATACTCAAGCCGGAGATTACAGGCGCTGCGCTTTGCCTGGAACCGCTTGCAGCCCGGCTTAAAGAATATATTGTTCGCATATTTTACGGTAATGATAGCCGTATATTGCTAAAGTTATTGCCAGTGATATCAGTCTGGGCTTGCGGATCAGGGTCCAGAGTATCAGTGCCCAGTAATGAAAACGCTCCTTTCCCAAAACCCCGAGCCGGAAAGCGGATCGAAAGATTGAAAGGAACCGCTGAATATCTAACGGCTGGTTGATTTCAGGCGCTTTTAGTTCTTTCAGCAAAGTTCTGACCCGCCGGTAGTAGTTTTTAGGAGAATAAATATGTTTCATAATCGATTGATACCCGTCCAAAAGCCTGTCTATACCCATTCGGGGAATGATGTTGGTTGTTCCGTCAACATTATCTCCGGAAAAGGTATTGACCACCCGGCTTTCCCGTTGAAGCCGGTCAAAGAGACGGGTCCCCGGAGGCGCCTGGAGCATTCCGACCATTGCGGTTACGATGCCGCTCTTCTGAATGAAATCGATTTGCCGCTGGAAAATAGAAGGCCGGTCGCTGTCAAAGCCCACAATAAAACCGCCCATCACCTGCAACCCTGAACGGTGGATGATCGCGACGCTTTCAAGGAGATCCCGGTTTTTGTTCTGGGTTTTATGACATTCCGTAAGACAGACCTCATCAGGCGACTCGATGCCGATAAAAACGGAATCGAATCGGCCGTTACCATCATGTCCAAAAGTTCGGGGTCATCGGCGAGATTGATGGAGGCTTCCGTTAAAAAAACACATCCCTTTTTATCTTTGTGCCATTCGATGAGGGCTGGAAGTAAATGTGTTTTAAGGTAGACCTTGTTCCCAATAAAATTGTCGTCAACAAAAAATATACTCCCGCGCCAGCCGGAAGCATAAATGCGGTCCAGTTCCGAGATGATTTGCTGAGGTGTTTTCAAGCGCGACCGGTGACCGAATAACGCCGTCACATTGCAGAATTCGCAGTTGTACGGGCATCCTCTGGAAAACTGAAGGTTCATGGACGCATATCGTTTCATCTTTACAAGATCCCATGAGGGCGTCGGGGTGTCGAAAAGATCGCAAAAACCGGAAGCTCTGTAAACCTTTTTCGGTGTTCCGTTGTACAGGTCCGATAAAAAAGCATGCAGTGTGAGTTCCGCTTCGTCGAGCACGAGATGATCCACTTCCTCGAATTCATCGGGTTCAGAAGTAAAAAGAGGCCCTCCGGCAACAACTTTTAAATTAAAAGCGTTACAACGGGCGATAATTTGTTTGGCCGATTTCCGCTGAACCGTCATGCCGCCGATAAAAGCCATATCCGCCCATAAAAGGTCTTTATCCGTGAGGCCTTCCACATTTACGTCCACAAGGCGCTTGGGCCATTCTTCCGGTAACAGCGCCGCGACGGTGAGCAGACCAAGCGGCGGGAAAGCCGCTTTCTTTCCGATAAAACTTAAAGCGTACGTGAAAGACCAGAACGTATCCGGAAATTTTGGGTAAATGAGGAGAATGTTCATATTATAAACCTCCTTGCTGCGGGCTATCACATGCCGGAACGGCAACCCAACCGAATGGATCCGGCCGCGCCGGACACAGGCGATGCAATATTTTGAAGTCATTCGAAAAACGAAAAAGAAAAAGGATGCTCTGTATATTTTTTATGGTTAGAGGATATGCCGGGTTTTATTACTCCTGACGTCATCAATAGCCTCCATTCCTTCCGAATGCGAAACCGTATGGATTACAATTTGCGGCGGTTCGGATAAAAGGCTCTTTGTCCCAAGCAAAACGCTGAATCTGTATGACTTTATGTGATCGTTCAGATCTTCGCGGGTTTCCCATTCCGAAATCAGGTTGAAAACATTCTTGTCTTCGATATCACAGAAAATACCATAGCTCAGATATCCACTATCTTTTCCGGGAGACCCAATCATTGATAAAAGCGTTTGCCTAACCTCTTTCTGTTTTTCCGGAAGTACGTTCATGATTATTCTGACTACGATCATTGCGGCCACCTATCGGCAATGCCGGCCTTCAAGGTTGATAGAACCATCAGTATTTTTGGAAAGCCTTGCTTATCATGTACTTTTTATAAGTTCAATTTTTGTGCCAGGTTTCCAACACTCACGGACGCCTCACCCATCATCTTGATTTATAAGAATAATTTGTCTAAAAAACACTTTCAGGGCTGTCATTAACAGCCATATAAAAAAGGTCATATTTACCCAAATGGTCATATATGACCCTTTTTAGGTCTCTTTGGCGTTATGGGTGGCAAATGATAAGGGCAGGTTGAAATTGGGATTAGAATTTATGGTTTTCGGATGTCAAATTTACGCATACGGGCCCGTAGCGTGCTGCGGTTGAGCCCAAGGATTTCCGCAGCCCCGTTTTTGCCGCTCACTTTCCAATGGGTCTGCTCAAGCACCTGAATAATATGGTCGCGCTCAACCGCTTCCAGCGTTTTTTTCGTCTGCGTTGATTCCTTATGTGATTTCTTCAGTTCATCCACCAGGCGCAGCTTGGGACCCGACGAGTTGATCACCGCACGTTCAAGGACGTTTTCCAACTCCCGAACATTTCCAGGCCAGTGATAATTTTGCAATGCATTCATTACGTTCGCAGGAATGATTTCAATGGTCTTGCCCATTCGCTTTGAAATTTTTTTGACGTAAAAATCCACAAGAAGCGGTATGTCTTCCATGCGATCCCGGAGCGGCGGCATGGTAATCGGAAAAATATTTAGCCGGTACCAGAGATCGTCACGAAAACGGCCCTTGCGGACTTCTTCTTCCAGGTTGCGATTGGTCGCGGCAATAATCCGTGAATCGACTTTGATGGTGATAGAGCTGCCCAACCGTTCAAACTCGCCATCCTGGATCACTCTGAGCAGCTTGGGTTGTAATTCCAGCGGCAATTCGCCGATTTCGTCCAGAAAAATAGTAGCGCCGTTGGCGACCTCAAATCGCCCGAGATGTCTGGAATGAGAACCGGTGAAAGCCCCTTTTTCATGACCGAACAATTCGCTTTCGATTAAGTTTGAGGGCAGTGCAGCGCAATTTACTTTTACCAAAGCCCGGTTTTTGAGCAAGCTCAAGCCGTGAATGGCCCGGGCGACCAGCTCTTTGCCGGTTCCTGTCTCACCCAGAACCAATACGATGGTATTGCTTTTGGCAATTTGT
>JBAUWG010000563.1:0-8390 GCA_049583675.1 Desulfobacterales bacterium
GAATGATAAAGGTGCGTTTTTAGTCTCACTGAAGATGCATTGGGAAAAGAATAAATAATATGTATCGTCAGGATCAGGTTGCCCGGATGGGAATATCGTTAAATGTTCAAAATGACGCTGATTGAACTATCGCAGGTTTTTTGACAGACCATCTACAATAATAAATATATTGGCGCCGCCGATTTTCGTCAAGCTTTATCCACGGCCTCCCAAAAGAAAAATCATCAATGTTCCCAGTGGATAAAACGGCCTTTTCCTGCTGCAAAAAAATACGCTTAATCCAGACGATGATCTCAAAGGTTCCAATGCATTTAAAGTACCCGGCGGCTTAGGCTTGACAAATTGAAATTTCGGACAAAATTTAAAAAGATATGGTTTAATCCCTCATGGAGGACAAAGAATGAAATACACCGGACCTAAAATCAAGCTGTCCCGGCAGCTCAATCTGCCGCTTACGCCCAAAGCCATAAAATTTATGAATCGCAAGCCCTATCCGCCCGGCATGCACGGTAACCGTAAGGGATACCGTGCCAAAATGAGCGATTATAAACGTCACTTACTGGAAAAACAGCTTCTTCACGCGCAATACAATGTCAACGAGCACCAGATGCGCAATTACATCAAAAAAGCGATTCATGCGTCAGGCAACCCGGTCGATAACCTGATACGCAAGTTTGAAACCCGATTGGACGCCTTCGTATTGCGTTCGGGTTTTGCTAAAACGATTTATGCCGCACGCCAATATGTGAATCATCGCCACATTTTGGTCAACGGCCGCTGGGTTAACATCCCCTCGATGCCCCTAAAGGAAAACGATGTGATGTCGATCAAGCCGAAAAGCCGCCAACTGCCGTGCTTTATCACAACGGCTGAAGAGATGATCAATCTGCCGCCGGCGTATATCGAACGCTCCACAGAAGACTGGTCTGCCAGGCTGCTATATTACCCGGAACGCGAAGAGGTGCCCATATCCTGTGATGTGCCGCTGGTCATCGAATATTACTCACGTTAGCATCAATTCGGGGTATGGGTCCCTCAGGTCAGCCTATTCGATGATACACTGCCGCGAACGCCTCCCGCTTTCCCGTGCAGCACTTTGATAACATTTATGTCTTCTTTCGACGCTGTTGGACCCCGTCTCACACTTTTCCAGGGTCTTCATCAGCCGCTTTTTTTCTCTTAAGCAGCAGCCACGCGCTTTGATGGGTACCGAATTCGTCATGTTTCACCTGCCTTGGTTCATATATTTTTCCGCCTTCCCCTCTTCTGCAACTTTTCATGCAAAAAGGGATGCTTTCATGCCTCATCCGTAATAATTTAAAATAAGCATTTGATAGGTATATTTCAACCTGAATACGTTATGTTTGCCCACATGCTGCGAGATAGGAAGAGAATCTCAATTTTCTTCTTATTAGAAGCTATCCCAAAATTAGGATTTTCGGTCGAGATCAAGACGAGGCCGAGTATTAACCCACAGGCATACTCAAGTATGTCGAGGACTTGATATGAGGGCTCAACGCCGGTATCGGGCGAAAAGACTTTTTTGAGATGGCTTCTAAAATATATTCGGCGCCACGTCCTGGCCGTAATCCACTTCCGGCATGCCGAAACCATGATGACGTAAATACTCTTCCCGCATTCCTTTCATGTCTCCAAGGGCTTCGATATTATCTAGATTTTGGGTTTCGACAATCTCCATAAGCTCTGATACCGTTTGTTGGACATCTTTTCTCATTTCCCAGTCGTCCATCCGAATTCTGCCTTTTTCATCAATCTTCGGATCTTTTCCGGTGAAAAGAACCTCGTGATACAACCGGTACATCTGTTGGATACACCCTTCATGAAGATGTTTTTCTTTCATCACCTTATAAAGTAACGCAATATAAAGAGGAACCGCCGGAATGACGGCGCTTGCGCGGGTTACCAGCGCCTTATTCACGCTGATGATCGCCTTTCCATGAACCGGCGAAATCAACCGGTTGATTTCATCGGCTTTGGATTCCAGGTTCAGCTTGGCTCGGCCGATGGTTCCTTCGCGGTATATTGCTTTGGTGGATTCCGGTCCGACATAAGAGAATGCCACCGTTAGGAATCCGGTTTTGACCAGGTTTTCCCGTAAAAGCCGTTTTATCCACAGCATCCAGTCTTCACCGCCCATCACCTTGATGGTTTGCACGATTTCTTTATCCGTCGCCGGTTCGGCAGTAACCTTGCTCACTTTGCCGGTTAGGAAATCCACGGTCTTGGCGCTAAATTTTTCACCGATCGGTTTAATTACCGATGCATAAATTTCGCCGGTTATCGGATCGATCCTCCTTGGTGCGGCAATGCTGTATACCAAAAAATCAATGTGACCCAAGTTCTCCTTGACCAACTCCACGACCTGGGTTTTGATCTCTTCCGAAAAAGCATCTCCGTTGACGTTCCACGCAGCGCGCCCTTCTTTTTGCGCTTCGGCGATGAATGATTCTGCGTTATACCACCCGGCTGTTGCAGGTCTTTTTTCCTTGCCGGCATGTTCATAGGCAACACCGATGGTCGCAGATCCGGAATTGAATGCCGATACAATTCGCGCTGCGAGACCGTAACCGTTGGAAGCGCCGATAACCACCGTCTTTTTGGGACCGTCAATTTTACGTTTTGCTTTGACATAGTCGATCTGACTTCTGACTTGGGCCGCGCAACCCAGAGGATGTGCCGTTACGCACATATTGTTCCAAATTTTAGGCTTTATGATCATTGTCAGTCCTGAACATGAACGTTTAGATGTTAATAGAATTGCAAGATTGATGCTCTCGTGTAAAGCAGACAAAGCGCATTTTTTATAATAACCACGGAGAACACAAAGTCCGCGAAGTTGAATTTATTAAATATTTTTTTATTTCTTCGTGATCTTCGTGGTAAACATTAGACTTTTTGCGAGTTCATCAAGATTAAAATAATGCAGAAATTAATTGACGCAAATTTTTGCGTTTTTTATCACCGATACCCGGAGATAAAGGAGATAAAAAGGTGACGGGAGACGACGGGTTCTTCTTTACATCGATCCAAAACATCCTTAGATTAAAACATTATGATCCTATATGATCCAACCATACCTGCCGGTCTTCTGGAATTCGGCATCCTAATTCCCATTCGGGATAGCCGCGCCACAAAAACCTTTGAGGCATTGTGCAGCGACCCGCATGTGGGACCCCGTCGGGATCTTTGGCATCGGGACCGGATCAGTGAAACGCTCAGCAAAAAAGATCTCCTGCGGGTCCACTCGCCGGAATATGTGGCCCGGCTGTATTCAGATCAACTGCGGGACGAGATCATTTCAACCTTCGAGCTGATCGATTCCGAGGGTCGATACTACCGTTATGCACCCGAGCAGGCAAGCCGGCCCCTGGAGGAACTGTTCGAACGCATACGGATCAAGGTCGCCGGGAGCATCCAGTGCGCCCGTTTAGCGAAGACCCACGGCTTCTGCTTTTACTTTTCCGGCGGAATGCATCACGCCCATTATGATCATGGCAGCGGTTTCTGTCTCATCAACGATATTGCCATCACGGCCCGGAAACTTCAGGCCGAAGGTGTGGTCCGCAAGATATGGATTATCGATGTCGATGCGCATAAAGGCGACGGGACAGCCGCCTTGACCGCCGATGATCCGTCCATAACGACGCTGAGCATTCACATGGCCCACGGCTGGCCCTTGGACGGACCGTCGGTTCTGCCTGACGGCAGCGCCAACCCTTGCTTTATACCGAGCGATATCGATATTCCCATGGCAAAAGGAGAAGAAGCCCATTACCTGGAACGTCTCGAGCAGGGACTTGTGCGATTGAAAAGTCTGGGCGAAACGGATCTCGCCATCGTGGTCAGCGGCGCGGACCCTTATGAAAAGGATGAATTGCCCTCCACCGAAGGATTGAAGCTGACCCTGGACCAGCTGCTGGCCCGTGATCGGCTGATCTACCAATTTCTTCGGAAATTGCGCATACCGGCGGCCTATTTGATGGCCGGCGGCTATGGCGATCAGGCATGGGAGGTGTATGCACAATTTTTGTTGTGGGTATTGAGAACTTGAATCTCCTGAGTGAAGCTTTTGAGCCCATATATTAGTATCCCGCCCTCTACATCCGCCATCAGCCTTGGACCGGTTCATTCACCGTTGCTTCTTCGGATTCCCGGCGTCGGGTATGATCTGCACCCAGCAGCATATACATGGCCGGCACAACAAAGAGCGTAAACAGGGTCCCGATGGAAAGGCCGGTCATGATCACCAAGCCCATGTTGAAGCGGCCCACGGCACCGGCCCCGGTGGCCACGACCAGGGGCAGCACGCCCAGGACCATGGCGGCCGTGGTCATCAGAATCGGCCGCAGCCGAATTCCGGCCGCCATCTCAATTGCTTCACGCTTGGGTCGTCCCGCGCGCTGCTGATCGTTTGCGAATTGAACGATCAGGATCCCGTGCTTGCTGATCAAACCGATCAAGGTGACCAACCCCACCTGGGTATAGATATTTAAGCTCGCACTCCCCACCCCGAGGCTGATGAAGATCAAGGCCCCGCAGATCGACATGGGCACACTGACGAGAATAATCAGCGGGTCGCGAAAGCTTTCGAACAAAGCGGCCAGCGCCAGAAAAATGATGATCAGCGCGAATATAAAAGTGATCATCAGTTGGCTCGACTCCTGTTCGTATTGGCGGGACTGGCCGCTGTAATCGATGCTGTATCCTTTGGGCAGCACTTGCCCGGCCAGCTTATTGAGCGTATCCAGGGCCTGTCCAAGGGTAATTCCGGGCAGCGGCACGGCGGATATTGTAGCCGAGTTGAGCTGCTGGAAATGGTTGAGTGATTCCGGGACAACGGTGGTCTTTAATTTCACGATGGTGGATATCGGAATCGCGGCACCGGAGGCCGTTGTGATATAATAGTGCTTGAGCTGGTCGGCGTTGAGCCGGTAGCGCTGCATGACCTGAGGGATGACCTTGTATGAGCGGCCGTAAAGGCTGAAATAATTGACGTAGCCGCCGCCCAGCATCGATCCCAGCGCATTTCCCACATCGCTCATCGTCAACCCGAGTTGGGACGCCAGATTCCGATCGATATTGACAAGCTCCTGCGGTTTATCAATTTTAAGATCGGAATCCATATAGGCGAAAATGCCGCTGGCCTGAGCTTTGTCCATGAGCGCCTGCACCACTTTGTTTAATTTATCGAAGGAATCGGTGGTGCCGATGACAAACTGCACCGGCAGTCCCCTGCCCCCTCCCGGCAGAGGCGGTCTCTGAAAGGCGACCGCCCGAACCCCCGCGATGCCGTTGAGCTGCTGCTGCACCATGGGCTGCAGCTGCATGGTCGTCAGCTTACGTTGGTCCCAAGGTTTCAACACCATGCCGGCGATACCTGAGTTGACACCGCTGATGCCGTCGAGCTGGAACACATGGTCGGTTTCGTTGTGACTTGCAAAAATCTTATATACCTGCCGGGAATAGAGCTGTGTCTGTTGAAGGGAAGCATCGGGCGCTCCGGTGATCAGTGAGATGACAATCCCTTCGTCTTCCTGGGGTGCAAGTTCGCTTTTGGAAGAGACATAGAGAAAATAGATACTGCCGAGAACAATCAAGGCAAACACGACGACCACCGGCAGGGAGTTGAGCGCGCCGTGCAGGAGGTATTCATAAGTCCGCCGCAGACGGTCGAACTGACGATCGACAAAATCCACGAAACGATGATGGCCGCCCTTGTCACCGGACTTGAGAAAACGCGAACACATCATGGGCGACAACGTCAAAGCGATAACCGCCGATACGGTCACGGCACCGGCTAATGTAAAAGCAAATTCGGTAAAAAGCGCGCCGGTCAGGCCTCCCATAAATCCGATGGGCGCATATACCGCCACCAGAACCACCGTCATGGCCACAATGGGCCCGGCAAGTTCCCGCGCACCCATAAGGGCCGCCCTCATGGCCGGGATGCCTTCTTCCATGTGGCGATGCACGTTCTCCACAACGATAATCGCGTCGTCCACAACCAGACCGATGGCCAGCACCAAGGCCAGAAGCGTCAGTAGATTGATGGTGTAACCGAGAACGAGCATGATAAAAAATGTGCCGATGAGGGACAGCGGCATGGCAATAACGGGAATGATCACCGACCGTACCGATGCGAGAAATAGAAAGATCACCAGGGTCACGATCAACAGCGCCTCGACCAGGGTTGCGATCACTTCGTGGATCGAGCTGTCTACGTATTTGGTGGCATCGTAGACAATTCGGCCGTTGAGACCTACGGGCAATTGCTGGGTGATGGATGGAAAAACTTTACGCACGCCGTTGATTACGCTGATCAGATTGGCATTGGGCGTTACTTTGATGCCGATGTAAACGGCGCTCCGCCCGTCAAAGGCCACCGCCGTGTCGTAGCTTTCCGATCCCAGGGTGACGTTGGCGACATCTTTCAGCCGGATAATAGCGCCGTTTTCCGACTTGACCACCAGATTACGGAACTCGCCCACCGAGTGCAACCCGGTATCGGCGGTCAGATTAACCGTTACCATCTGTCCTTTAGTTCGCCCCAGAGCGGAAATAAAATCGTTGGCCGCCAGGACGTTGCTCACATCGCTGGCGGTTACGCCATAGGCAGCCATTTTTTCCGGGTTGAGCCAGGCCCGCAGGGCAAACTGGCGACCGCCCAGAATTTCAGCGGTTTGAACCCCGTCCACAGCTTGCAGCTTGGGTTGCACAACCCGGATCAAATAATCGGTGATCTTATTGCCCGGTAAGGTGGGGCTGTTAAAGCCAATATACATGGCGTCGATGGTTTCACCGATGGAAACGCTGATCACCGGCTGCTGGGATTCTTTGGGCAATTGATTGATAACGGCATTGACCTTGGTATTGATTTCGGTCAGTGCCTTACTGGAATCATAGTTGAGTCTCAGATTGGCTTGAATCGTACTCAATCCCTGGGTGCTGGACGAATTGAGGTAGTCGATACCGTTGGCCTGGGCAATGGAATTCTCCAAGGGGGTCGTAATAAAGCCGGACACCAGGGCGGGATCGGCCCCTGTATATGTTGTCGAAACGGTCACCACGGCATTCTGGGTCTCCGGATACTCGCGCACTCGCAGGAGTCCCATGGAGCGCAATCCCAAGACGAGGATGAAGAGACTGACTACCGTGGCCAGCACCGGTCGCTGAATAAAAATGTCGGTGAATCGGGTGGGATTTTCTTGCATGCTATTGATCCGTCGGCTGGGGAGCCGCCTCGTTGCTGGGTTGAATGGTGTTGTTGATAATGACCCGGCTGCCGCTTTTGAGTTTGAGTTGACCGCCGGTGACGATGGTGTCACCCACCTTAATCCCCTTTAGAACGGCCACCTGGTCGCCGCGAACGCTGCCGGTGGTGACAAAGGTCTGCTTGGCGATCAATTCGGGCTTGCCCTGCGGTCCTTGGCCGGCCTTCGCCACCACAAACACGGTTTCGCCGTAAGGATTGTAGGTTACGGCTGTCTGGGGCAGCGTGATGTAGTGTTCCAATTCACCGGCTTGGACTTGCACCGAAGTGAACATTCCGGGCAGTAAATCATGCTCGGGGTTAGCAATCGTTGCCTCGATTTGGATGTTGCGGGTCTGGGGATCCACTTTGGGATTGACAGCGGTTATCTTGCCTTCGAAGGTCCGCCCCGGATAGGTATCGGTGGTGACGACAATCGTCTGACCCAACATGATCCGTGCAACATCCTGTTGGGGCAAAAAAAAGTCCACATAGACGGAGTCAAAGGACTGCAGTGTAACAATGTGATCTCCCGGATTCAGGTATTGACCGGGATTGACGGTACTGATGCCGACGCGACCGCTAAACGGCGCCCGGATGGTCTTCTTGTCGACAACGGCCGCCTGCTGATTCACTTGGGCCTTTTTGCTTTTGAGATCGGCCTGCGAGACATCAAGGGTCGCCTGGCTAATGGCCTTGACATCGAATTGCTGTTTGTCGCGCTTATAGGTGGTTTTCGCCAGTTCGGCCTCAGCTTCCAGTGAATTGAGAAGCGCCTTGTCCGAATCGGCATTGAGCTGCACCAGCATCTGACCTTCATGGACATTATCGCCGGATTTAAAATAGATACTTCGCACCAGGCCGGCAATCTCGGACGTCACATCAACACCCCGAATCGCCCGCACCGTACCGACCGCCTTGAGCTGCGGTTGCCAAGCCAGCATCCGGGCCGTGATAGTGGATACGGTGACCGCCGGCGCCTGTTGAGAGGCCATAGCCTTTTTCATCCGATTCGATATAAAAGCCTTGTAGCCGAAAATGCCGCCGAACAGCACACCGGCGCACACCAGCATAATGAACATCCGTTTGAACATTGAATCCTCCGTTTACGACATTGAGT
>JBAUWG010000564.1:0-3407 GCA_049583675.1 Desulfobacterales bacterium
TCCCAGAACCACCGGAAGAAAAAGACCGATGAGACCCACCGCGCAACCGCCGATGGCCGCCCGAACCCACATCGGTGCCGAAACCTTATGCGATATGGTATGCATGGATCTCAGCATGCGCGTCTGAAGAATGGTGGCCGCCGCCGAAAGAACAGCCAAACCGAGACTGGCAGCGATATTCAAAAAGTCGATCTTGAACACATGATGGCCGAAAGGGATCTGGTTTCCCTGAAGAAGGCGACAGATTTCCGCCCCGGCTACCGAAGCAATGGCGATGGGGACGATATTGACCGATTTCCATTCGCCCACGATCACTTCAACGGCAAAAACCATGCCGGCGATGGGGGCGTTGAAAATGGAGGAAATCGCACCGGCAGCGCCGCATCCCACCAGCGCCACCCGCTGGCGATCGTTTAATGAAAAATATTTTGCGATATTTGAGCCGATGGCAGCGCCGCTGATAACAACCGGCGCTTCGGGCCCGGCAGACCCGCCGCTGCCGATGGTCAGACAGCTCGATATCAGCCGGGTAATGCTTGAACGGAGTCTCAAAAGACCGCCGTACCGGGACACACTGTAAATCACTTCCGGCACACCGTGCCCGGCCCCCTCTTTGACCACTTTTTCCAAAAACAAAGAAGAAAGTGCGGCGCCGGCGGCAGGCAGCCCAAAAAACCACCAGTAATGCCGATAATGATGAAGCCACTCGGACATGATCAAAAGGCTTCGATTGAGCACCACGGAGGACAAACCGGAAAAAATCCCTACGATGACAGCCATCAATATGAGCAGAAGCCGATCATCAAATCGAAAAAACGGCCAGTTCCCGGGATAGCGCCACCATCTTAAAATGCGCATGTTATCACTACCTAATAACGATCTCCTGTTGCAAACCGGTTTTCAAAATCAGCAATTTTCGAAAAAAACGTCGTTGAATCCGGCGTTGTTTTTAAAAATTCCACAAATGAGTTCTCACGAATACAAAAAGAAAGTCTTGAAAGAAGATGCAAATGGGTTTTCGTTGACGGACTCAAAAGGATGAACATCACAAATACCGGCCGGCCGTCAATTGAATGAAAATCGATGGGCGTCTCGAGAAAACAGGTGGAGATGATGGCATTCGAAATCAAATCCTTTAAAGGTTTGCGGGGGTGCGGGATGGCGACCCCCTTGCCGACGCCCGTCGACGTCAAACGTTCCCGTTCAAGCAACCCCTGATACATCGCGTCTTTGATATGGCCGGATAAAAAATGAATGTTGTCGACAGCGTTTTTTAACGCTGTCTCTCTGTCATCCCCTTTAATATGATATAAGAGTCCCCCCCGCTTCATTGCCGGCAGAAGTGTATCCGATGCTGTCTGTTGCATTGCGGTATTCACTTTTTTCGGCAATGAAAACGGTAGTTTGTACATCTTTGCCCATTTTTCAAGGGTCGATTCATCAAAAAGGAAACCGTTGTCGGTTCTTTGTATGGGTATCCTGCCCTGGCGAATCCACCGGTCCACCGTGCTGACCGGGACACGAAGACTCTGGGCAACTTCGTTTATCGTGAGTTTCATAAGACGTTAAAAGTAAAATTTAATGTCGCATATTAGATCAAATGCCGTCGTCGAATCTGCCTAAGATGAATTGCTTTTAGACGGCTATGCTAAACTTAATTTAATAACTTGAATATCATTTTAAATCAAGAAGTTTATCATGCGATGCCGGTTCCCCGGTTTCCTAATTCCGCGGGGGCCGCTGGGTAATGGTAATGTCTCGTTTTGGATAGGGAATCTCGATACCGTATTGATCAAAAGCGGTTTTGATTTTATCGGTGACATAGGAAATGGTATCCATTCGCTTTCGCGCATCATTAATCCAGACCCTGAGCTGAAGATCCACCGAAGATTCGCCGAAGCTTCTGACCACGACTTTGGGTACCGGCAATTTTGAAATCCAATCCACGGCGCCCGCCACATCCAGGACCAGTTTCTTTGCTTTATCGATATCCGTATCATAGGCGACGCCGACGTTGATCCGAACCCTGATATTCGTTGAAATAATGGTGTAGTTGACGATATCCCGCTTCATGATTTCGTTGTTGGGGATGATGATCACAATATTGTCCGTAGTTTTAATTTTGGTGGCGCGCAGACCGATATTGATCACATCGCCCCAGGTGGCGCTCCCCACCGGAGCGCTCCAAACTTCGATCCGGTCGCCCACTTCAAAGGGCCGGTCGATGATGAGGAGCACGCCTGCGATAAGATTGGATAGGGTGTCTTTAGCGGCAAAGCCGACGGCAATACCGGCCACCCCCGCTCCCGCAACAAAAGGCATGACGTTGATCCCCAGAGTGTCCAGCGCCAGGATGGCGGCCGTCGCATAAATGATGGCGCCTGAGAATTTTTTGAGAAGATCGAAAATAATATCATCAACCTTGGTCTTTGTTTTTTCGATGACATTCTTTTCGACATAATCCAGCAGGATTAAAAGCCCGTCTTTTGCCGGCGTAGCCAGAACCACGATCATGATCGCATGAAAGGTATTTTCCAAAAACAACATATTGAACAATCTGATGAGATAGGTGCCGACAACCAGCATCAGGGCATAAAACACCGCTTTTCGAAAAACGCCGAAAATCTGAATGTTGATTTTGAGAAAATTGGTTTTTTCAGCTTTTTTCTCCATGGACAAAAGAACGCGTTTTAATATGATCCATGCCAGATATGCTCCGGCAACTATCGCCAGCACCTTGAACGCCAGATGAAAATATACGCCCTTTATGCCGAGTGTCTCCGGCAAGTTATCCAGGTAAGCAAAAAGATTTTTCATAAACTCCTCAATACGAAAGCCAAAGCGGGCCGGATCGGACTTGGGGCACCGGCACCGAACGTCTCAACACGCCCGACTCAATGACTTGTTTTGAGTCCTATCGAACAGGTTTCTGCCACTCCTTGGCAAAGATCCCTGCAATCCGGTCGATCTGACTGGGATCTATCTTCAAAGCTTTGGCAACCTCTGAATAGAGTGTTTTTCGATCACTGTTTTCAGCGTCCACGAGGCCGTTCAGGTCCCTTTTCTCTTTAAGGTTCAACCCGGCGGTGTTTGCCACGGAAAGGTAGCCGTCGCCTCCTTCTTTCAGAGCGCCTTTCTCATAATACGGCTTCAATGCGCGGAAACGGGCTTTCATTTTTTCCTTCAGGGCGCGAATGGTGGGATTGGAAACGGTCGTCACGTCTCCGGCCCATGCACTGTCGGGAGATAAGGCGAGCCTGATCTCAAGAGAAAATTTTTCATGGTTATTGGATTGGCTTTTCTTTTGAGAAGGGCTTTTCCCACGGATATCATTCACAATATCTTGGGCGGCGGATCCAACCTTCTCCGCCGGAAAATAAATATTTATGGTCACGCAGGCAAAAAGG
>JBAUWG010000565.1:0-6210 GCA_049583675.1 Desulfobacterales bacterium
AGATAATAAACCCTGATCATCAGCTTATGCGAGACGCCCAAATCAGCACTGCCGTACCGGAAATAATCCGGTAGACGGCAAACGGCACGAATCCCCTCCGGCGTACCCAGGCCATGAACCAAGCTACGGCCGCGTATGCCACAACAAAGGACATGACAAAGCCGATACCCAGGACGACCCAACCGTGGGCGTCGATTTGGGCTGTCCCGATGGGATTGGCATGACCCGGCAACAGGGACTTGAGCAGATCATAGCCCGTGGCCGCCACCATCGTCGGCATCGAAAGAAAGAAAGAAAATTCCAATGCACAAGCCCGGGACATTCCGGCCAGTTGTCCGGCTGCAATCGTGGACATGGAACGTGATGTGCCAGGAAATACTGCGGACAGGATCTGGCAGGCGCCAATCCATACCGCCTGCCCCAGACTCATGGCTTCCATCCGCCAGGTATGGATCCGTCCACCTCCGGTAGCGTACGGTCCGGCAGCTTCAGAGGCCGCATTTCGGGCATCGACGATCCACATCACAATGCCGCCGATAACCAGCGAAGCGCCCATGATAAAAAGGTTTTCCAAGTGTTTGCCGATGACTTTGGTCAGCAGAAATGCCGGTATAGCCGTGACAACGAAAGCCGCGCCTGTCAGTCCGAGAGGGTGGGTCAACCACGTGCGGTCACCGCTTTCGCCCTGGGGGAAGGTCCGCAGAAAATTTTTTATCTCGGTCCTGAAGTACACCGGGAGGCACAGGACGGCGCCCAGTTGGATGACAATAGTGTACATCTTCCAGTAGCCCGATGCCAGATCGATATGCGCGAGCGCTTGAACAATGCGCAGATGGGCGGTGGAACTGACCGGAAGAAATTCTGTCAACCCCTCCACAATGCCTAGCAGAACAGATAGCAAGAAATCATTCATGGTTCCTGCGCCGGATATTCTCCACATTGAACCTGAACCAAGGGTTCATTAAAAGTAAAAGATATTTGATAGTGTTATAAAATTTAAAGCATTCATTTAGGTTAAATTTAATCAGTTTACAAGGAATTTATACAGATTGCAAAATCTCGACAGAGCGAAAGTCGTGGATGCCCCATATCCGGGGCATCAAGGACGTAGTCGTAATTTTGTTTGCGATCATTTGTCCTTATACACCACTATTATGAAGAATTTATGAAGGTCGATCGATCTTCATCCAGAGAAACGATAACTTAAGCATGAGGATATTGTCGAAGGAGCGAAAAATTAATAGACAGAATGATTTTTGCCATGACTGGGCATCAGATACACATCGAAACCGTTCTGATTCATATCTGAGAACCGATATCATTGGGAACCGATGTTAAAATCACAAAAAGATGATAAGTTCATAATCGGCTGTCGATTCGCATTCTCTGGAAAAAGAATTGCGTTGTTGACGGCAATGCCTGCCAGTGCCGAATTCCTGATCCCCGCCGAGATGTCCAGTTCGCTCCAGATGGCGGCCAGCAACATAATCGCCCCCACCAAGGCTATTGGCATGGTCACCAGACGAATCAATGGTTGGAAAATAGAACGAAACTCCACGGACATCATCAGATAGATCAGGGCATAACATTAAAATGACGCGCCGACACCGATGCCGAGATGGATTGCCGGGCTGGTTCGCATTCCTTTTGGCCAAAGCTTGATCTCAATGCCTTCAACAAGAGGATAGGCATATCGAAAACCGCCGATAGCCCCAATCTTGCTCCCCTTGAGCGTGCCCACTACGGTGAGGTACATATCCTTTTGATAGATCGCAGGATCAAGAAGCTTTTTGGTTTGGACGATAAACCGGCCCCCGGATTGGTCAGGATGCACGGGCCGTCCATTGCTGTCGAGGGTAAGTTGCAAAACCGTGATCTCGGACAGGGAAGAAGAGGTCTTGGTTTCTATAATTCTGCCGCCGAGCATAACGACTTGGCCTTTATAGGCATCCGGCGTCTTTTGCAGTGTTGAGAACGGGCCGGTGTACGTCACCATTGATCGAGAGTGTGGAGAAATCCCCGCAGCACAGCCCGCCAGGAGTATAATGAAAAAAATAGCAGGTAAGCGTGTAGCGTATTTAACTGTCATATTCTTTTTCTACTGGAAACAGGGAAAATAGTCAAATTTCAATTTTGGGATATCAAGGCGTTGAGTGCACCGAAAAGTGGGCATCCCTGCACAATTATCTGTGCATGCGCCGGTGAATTCCGGGAGATTATCCATTTCGTCCGTATGTCTCAAATGGATATTTTTATGATTCGCATAGCCAGTGAATACATCGGATATTATCAATAATACCGAGATGATATGACTTATTATCTGTTTTGTAAAATGGGTGTGTCTTAATCCGCTTTTAAAGAAAGGCGAGCCTTTGGAACATAATTTGCAAAATTTTTTGCCTTATGGAAGCAACGTCGAAACAAACGTTCAGTCGCTCAAATCAGGGATTTACCATGGTCGAGCTTTTGGTCGCCATGGTGGTGGCCTTCCTGGCGCTGGAAGCCATCTACTCGACATTTCTAAACCAGCATCGGTCATACCAGATACAGGAAGAAACCGCAGAGATGCAACAGAATCTCAGAGCTGCCCTGCTTTACATGAAAAGAGAAATCCGTATGGCAGGGTGTGATCCCATCGGAACCGCAGATGCAAGGATCGTGAAGGCAGAACGGATATTGATCAGATTTGCGGAAGATGTCAGAGGAAACAGTCCCGACAGTGATCCGGACGGGGATGCGGACGACCCTAACGAAGACGTCACCTATTCTTTGAAGGGAAAAAATCTCGTGAAAAATACCGGCCACGGTGATTATGTGGTGGCTCAGAACATCGATGCCATCGATTTTGTATATCTGGACGGGTCTTCTCCGCCCCATGTGCTCAATGATCCGCTCATAGGCGGCGATGTCCCGGCAGCAAAAATAAATCAAATCAGATCCGTGGAAGTTACGATTGTGGCCCGTACCAGCCATCCGTTATTGCCTTCCAAAAACAGCAGAGTTTATATCAACCAACGGGGCACAAAGATTCTGCCGCCGCAAAATGACCATGTCGCTCGAAGACGTTTAACCACCTGGATTAAATGCCGGAATCTGGGGATATAGGATGATATCGTAAAACCGAATGTGGCACATAACCAAATGCTAATAGCACGCGGATGGGAAAAATGAAAAAAACAGACGGATTTACGCTTATCGAAGTGCTCATCGCCTTGACTATTTTTGCTGTGGGGCTGCTTGCCGTTGCCGTTATGCAGAACTCGGCTGTCAAAATGAATTCTACCGCCGACAAACTGACCAATCTGTCGGCACGGGGAATGGATAAGATTGAAGAACTGTCCGCACTTCCATATGCGGATCCTTCTTTGGATTCAGCCGAAAACCCCCATCAGGAAATGTCGGGAAATTATACTGTTTCCTGGACAGTAATTGACGATAATCCAATGACAAACACCAAGAATATTACGGTAACCGTTGCCGGCCGCGGCAAAAGTATTGATATCTGTTTTCTCAAACCCAATCTTTGATATCCCATGAAAGTGAGATTTAAGATGGAAAATGAAAAAGGGTCTGTAATGGTTTTAGCCGTGGTTTTATTGTTTTTGCTGGCACTTCTGGGCATGGCGGCGTTAAGTACGTCGAGCATTGAAACTCAGATTGCAGGAAACGAGCTGCGACATGAACTGGCCTATTACGCCGCCGAATCTGCAGCCGCTTATGTGGCATTTCGCCCGGATTTATACGGCCCTGACAATATCAGGGCAGATATTTGTCATTATTTTCCGAATAACACAACGCCTTATGTTAAAATCACGACCCGTCTTCCCCCGGCCCAATCCATTAGTGCAACTCAATCTTTTAACGGGCAGGTTCAATACCAAAGTGCCTCATCCCCTCCCAGAGGATCCGGGTGTTCGGCGGGTGAATACAAGGCCCATCAATATACCATGATATGCAACGGATACGCCCCCGACAACACCGCTGAGCGTATCGTGGTGGGATTTTATCGGATCGGATTCTAATAAAGGAATTATTATGAAGAAAACAGGATATCACGAACTCATCACACTGTTTGCCCTATGCTGCTTTATTTTTGCGGCAATGCCGATTTTCGGTGATGACACCTGTGTGGTTTCACCGGCCGGCGATTCCATCTCGTCGCTTGGCCAGCCGCAGGATGCGGCAAACTGCCCGGGAAGCAGTATCATGTCAGGGACCGGCACTTTTTTGGCGCCGGTCGTTCCGGCGACGCGGACCGTGAGCGGAGACAAAATATATATGGCCTTGTTTAAACCCGGCGAAGGCAATTTCTGGCAGGGAAATGTAGCTAAATACGGTATTTCGGCAGACAACCGGATTGTCGATGCCAATGGAAATCCGGCCACGCAGCCCAATGGCGCCATGAAAGAAGATGCCGTCGCGTACTGGGCGACAATGGGTTGGGCCGATGACGCCAAAAGAAACTACATTCATAACGCCAGCAGGCATATCTATACGTCCCTCACCGGTTTGACCGCATTTTCGTCCGACAATGTTGGATTGACATCGGCCGTCCTTGGAAATCCGACCCGAAGTCCTGCGGACATCATCAATTTTGTGCGGGGAGCGGATGTTTTCGATGAGGACGGCGATGGGGATGTTACGGAAAACAGAACCGTCATTACCGGAGATGTCCTTCACAGCGAACCTTCGATTTTTCAGTACCGATATGCAGACAATTCTTCCAAAACCATGGTGTATTTCGGCGCAAACGACGGGATGCTTCACGCGGTATTGGATATCACACAGAATTCGGAAGCCGGCCCGATGAATTTCGGCACCGAGGAGTGGGCCTTTATTCCCCCTGATCAACTGCCCCGCCTGAAAGAGATGGTAGCAGGTTCAGGTCATCGGATGTATGTCGATTCCACCCCCGGGATTTACTTCAAAGACGTAGACAAGGACGGTTTAGTGGATACAAAAGACGGAGATCAAGTTGTTCTTGTTTGTGGCGAAAGAAAGGGGGGCTTCGGTTACTTTGCATTGGATGTGACGGATCCATCTGATCCGCAATATCTCTGGAGGATCCACTCGTATGATGATGCCGAACCCGGCAAGGCAGGCCCCACAACAATCATTGCGGAAATGGGCCAAACATGGTCCAAGCCTCAATTCGGTCTTGTCAAAACCTCGGATGAAGACATTGCAGGGACGCCGGTATTTTTCGTGGGCGGGGGATATAGTCCAAACAATCTTTCGGGGAGGGCGGTCCTTGCCGTTAATGTGCTGACCGGTGCTGTCGTGAAAAAGTTTTCCGGTTTATCCGGCATGGCATACAGCTTTGCCAGTTCGGTTGCCGTTATCGATGAGAATGGCAACGGTTTTTCGGATAAAATTTATGTGGGCGACCTGGGCGGTCAAATGTGGCGGTTTTCGAGTTTTGTGGACAGCAGCGGCAATTCATTGGCGTTTCCCCATTGCAATGAAAATATCAATTCTTGGATTGGGCGAATTTTCTTTAAAACAGATACAAACAATGCCAGAAAATTTTTTCACCCACCCACCGTTACCCTTGAAAAAGGATATGATATGGTGTTCATGGGGACAGGAGATCTGGAAAACGCCTGCTGTAACAACGGCTCCTTTGCTTGCTCGTCCAAAGCGCCGGATATCATTGCCGGCGTGAAAGATACCCATTCCAGCCAAACCGTCATCGCCGGAATGGATACCAGCGGAAGTTTTTTGGCCCGGGATCTGGTTGACGTTACGAACCCGATTGCCGCACCCATCAATTTGACGGTATCACAAGACGTGGATTCAAACGGCATTGTCGATCGAGGGTGGTATATCCGGCTGGTGGATGGGAGCGGCAATGCCGTGGGCGAAAAGGTTCTCGCGGAAGGTACGGTTTTTTACAAAACGTTTTATATTACGACCTTTGCGCCCAACCGTGATTCCTGCGTTCCCGGCGGCGAGGCCACACTCTATGCGCTGAATCATTTGACGGGTGAACCGGTCTTGGATTTTGATCATGATTCAAATAAGGATCAAAAATTCACCATCGGAGAGGGCATACCCTCGAAACCGGTTGTCCTGATAACCAGAACCAAGATAAAATTATTGATTTCAGTGGAAAGCACAAATCCGGATGTTGCCCGACCGGGACTTGTGGTGGGCATTAGAAATATCGATCCGTTGCTTCCGCCAATCAATTTCTTTTACAGATATTGG
>JBAUWG010000566.1:0-12831 GCA_049583675.1 Desulfobacterales bacterium
TGGTCTTTTTGCCCGATCTCGGCGTTATGCTCAAAAAATAATCCTCGGAATATCAACTATATGCCTGTGGTTATTTTTTTCGCATGCCTTGATCTCGAACAAAAATCCTCATTTATGGATGGACACTTGTTAGCACGCCAATGCCAATGTTATCGGTTCTATCTGTTAGGATGAAAAAGGATCTTTGTCAAGAAAGCTTGTAATTTATGCCGTAATGTTATACCAAAATAGATTTGGAAGGGGACGAGAAATTGAATTTATCTTGACAGTATGAAGGCGCGTTTGCTAAAAAATGAATGAACATTCATTCATAAAATCGTTACCCGGTGTTATCGGGGAAAAGGAGTAAAAAAATTAAAGAATGGAACATGTTTTAATATCACCGGCCAAAGCCTTTGTTTTCGGCATACCCACCGTCATATTCTCCTTGATCATTCCCCTGGCGGGTGTGGCGGTTTTTACCTATATCATCGCCCTTCGCCTCAAACCCATGGTCAAAGCACTGCCGGATCACCGGCTTGATCGTCTGTGGACCCGATGCGGTAAAATGCTCAAGTATGCCCTCGGGCAATACCGGCATCCCAGGTATCCGGATGCCGGCATCATTCACATTACGCTGTTTGCGGGTTTTGTCATCCTGGCCCTTAGATCCATCACCCTCGTGCTGCTCGGAATTTCAAACGGCTATGTTCTGCCGGGGATGAGTGGAACCGTCGGCGAAGTTTACATGGTTCTGAAGGATATTGCCGGAACCTTCGTCCTGATCGCCTGTCTGGCCGCCGTGTATCGCCGGCTGATTATCAAGCCGAAACGTTACGCGGTTCCGCCGAAATACGGCAAAGAACATACTTGGGAAGCCGTGTTGGTGCTGCTTTTGATCACAGGCCTGGTCACTTGCGACATGGCCTTTGAAGGCAGCGAGTTCGCGGCACAAATGCAGAAAGGGATCGAAACGGGAATTCTCGTTCCGATGACCGGAACCTGGTTGGCCGCCCATGTGTTGAGCATGTCGCCCATGAGTATGCTGCAACCCATCCATGTTGGCGCCTATTTTTCCCATGAGTTGATATTTTTCTTTTTCTTGTGTTTTTTGCCCATGGGAAAACATTTTCACGTGATTACGTCCTTTCCCAACGTGTTTTTATCGAAGCTGGACAAAGGCACCATTAAACCGGTGCGATGGGGTGTTGGCGATGAAGCGCTGGATGACCTTGAATCGTTCGGCGTCAAGAACTACGAGGATTTTACCTGGAAACATATCCTCGATTTTTATTCCTGTGTCGATTGCGGAAGATGTTCGGACAACTGCCCGGCCAATGCCGTGGGACGCCCGCTTTCTCCCCGGTTCATTTCAGTGAAATGCCGTAACTATTCATTCAATAAATATCCCCTTACGGGAAAGTCTGTAGATGTGAATCCGTTTATCGGAAATGTTTTGGAAGAAGATGAGATCTGGTCGTGTACCACCTGCGGCGCCTGCGAAGAGGAGTGTCCGGTTTTGATCGAATATATCGACAAAATCGTCGACGTCAGACGCGGATTGGTGGATGACGGTATGGTGCCGCAATCCTTGCAAAAGCCGCTGGGGGCCCTTGAAAAACGTGGCAACCCTTACGGCAAGATGGAGAAAAAGCGCTCGGAGTGGACCCGGGATTTGCCGGAAAAATTCAATATCAAAATTCTGGGAAAGAAAGAGACCGCCGACACCCTCTATTTCGTCGACAGCATCACATCCTATGATGACCGGATCCAGGAAATCGGCCGTGCCGCGGCAAAAGTTCTTTTCGCCGCGGGTGTCGATTTCGGGATACTGGGGCCTGATGAAAGGGACAGCGGCCATGAGGTGCGCCGATTCGGTGAGGAAATGCTTTTTTTGGAGTTAAGGGATCGCAATACCGAAGCCATTAATAACTCCGGTGCGGCGCGTATCGTAACGGCAGACCCGCACGCATTCAATGCGTTGGCACACGATTACAAGGATATTCCGCCGGTGGAGCACATCAGCCGAACCATTCTGAAACACCTAAAATCAGGCGACCTCCGTTTAAAGCCGGTTGAAAATTCAGAAAAGATCTATACGTATCATGACCCGTGCTACCTTGGCCGGCACAACAACCTTTACGATGATCCCCGGGAAGTCATCGATGCGATTCCCGGTATTCAACGGGTCGAAATGACCGGCAGATGCAGGGACCGCTCTTTTTGTTGCGGCGGCGGCGGGCTCATGCTGTTTTACGAGCCCATCGAAGAAAAAAGAATGGGGCAGGTCAGGGTTGAGATGGCCAAAGATGCCGGAGCCAATGTGATTGTTACGGCTTGTCCGTTTTGCATGGTCAATATTGAAGATGCCATTAAAACCAGCGGCCTGGAGGGGGAGATGGAGGCGATTGATCTTGTGGAACTTGTGGAAAAGCATTTAATCTAACATTGAAATCCAGGTTTTCTGGGCAGGTTAGAGATAAATGGCTCTGCGTTGAAGTCTTTTGTCTAAAAATACAAATTCCAAGCACCAAATTACAAACAAATTATAAATTCCAATATCCAATGACCAAAACCTTTAAAGACGAAATGTGTTTGAATTTTCGAATTTTGATCATTGAGATTTGTTTGATATTTGGAATTTTAATCAGTCAAAGAACGTTCAAAAAAACAAATTTCCTCTGGGAATAACCAATGCTTAGCCCTCTGGGCTAGGAATTATAGGTGTAGTCGGTTAAGAAGCAACTATTTATATTGGAGGGATACTATGGAAATTCTAGTGTGCATCAAGCGGGTTCCGGATACTTCGGAAAACGAAATAGAGGTGAACAGGGACGGCACGGATATTGAACGGGATGATCTGGTATATTCCGTCAATGAGTGGGATAATTATGCGGTTGAAGAAGCCATTCAGATTCGTGACAAGGTCGGCGGCAGCGTTACCGTTGTGACCGTCGGCGATGAGGAAGGCGAAGAGGTTGTTCGAAGGGAAATGGCCATGGGGGCTGATCATGGCATCCTCCTCTCAGACAAAGCGTTCAGCGGGTCTGACGGCAAGGGAGTTGCCGCTGTCTTAAAGGCCGAGGTTGAAAAGGGCAACTATGATTTGATCCTGACCGGTGCGCAGGCAGATGACGGGTCGGGTCAGGTCGGCGGTATGCTGGCTGCGATGCTTGACCTGCCTTACGCGTCGCTGGTCAATTTAATTGAAATTGTCGATGAAAAAACAATCAAAGTCGGCCGTGAAATCGCCGGTGGAAATCAAGAGATGAATGAGATCGATCTGCCGTGTGTTCTTTCGATTCAGACCGGTATCAATGAACCCCGTTATGTCGGTATTCGTGGAATCCGCAAAGTCGCATCTCTTGAAATTCCGGTCCACACCGCCGGGGATCTCGGGATATCGGCAGATGTTGTCGGTGAATCCGCAGCGCGAACAAAGCGGCTCGATTATTTTGTGCCCGAAGCCGGGGAAGGTGCGGAAATCCTGGGAGGAAGCACGGATGAAATCATTGACAAGCTCATCGAACTCTTAAAAGCCAAAGGAGGGATCAAATAATGGCTCAACCGATTTTCGCATATATCCTTCACAAAGACGGGACCGCGGATGATACGGCCCTTGAATTGATTGCCGCTGCCGGAGCGTTGAATCCGGATGCTTCGGTAACGGCTCTTGTTGCAGGTTCCGGCGCCAAACTCGACAGCGTGTGCCGGAATGTGGGGCCGCATTTTGACGAGGTCTGGAAAATCGACAACGAAGTTTTGGCTTATGTCAATGCAGAGGTTCTCCGGCCGGCCCTGGTCCGTATCTTGCCGAAAGAAAGCATTGTCCTGATCCCCCACGAACATTTTGGAATGGATCTGGCGCCGGGTCTTTCCATCAAATTGGATGCCGCGTATCTTCCGGATGTTTTTGGTTTTCAAGGCATCGAAAATGGGAAACTCAAAGCAATTCGTGAAGAATATCTCGGCCAGGTCAGTACCCATGTCCTTTGTGATATTTCCAAAGGAGCTGTGATCACCGTTCGACCGGGATCATTCAAAGCCGATGAAAACCGGGCGAAGGAGACCCAAATTGTCGACAAAACCGCCGGAGCCTTGGATGGCGGTGTTCCGGGCGGCTTCCGCCGTTATCTGGAGGTTGTAGCGGCCGAGGTCGGAGATGTCGATATCACCAAGTCGGATGTTCTGGTGTCCGTGGGCAGGGGGATCGAAGATCAGGAAAACTTGGAAATCGTATTCGATCTGGCCAAGGCCATGGGCGCGGATGTGTCGTGTTCGAGACCCATTGTGGATGCGAAATGGCTGGAAAAGTCCCGCCAGGTCGGAACATCGGGGCAAACCGTCAAACCGAAAGTCTACCTGGCGCTGGGGATCAGCGGCGCCTTCCAGCACTTGGGCGGCATCAAGGGCGCGCCGTTTATTGTCGCTGTCAATAAAAACCCGAAAGCACCGATCTTCCAGGCTGCGGATGTGGGCATTGTGGATGACATCCTTGATTTTATTCCGGAACTGACGGACCGGATCAATGAGATAAAAGGGTAAATCCTGCGGAAAATCCGTTGGGATAAGGGGGGAAGATGCTCCGGAAAATGACAAGGAACGATCGAAAGGGCTTTACGTTGATTGAGGTGATGATTGTTATTGCGATTATCGGTATTCTGGCCGCTATTGCCATTCCCACCTTTTTAGCCTATCGAACCAAAGGACAGGATTCCGCAGCCATTTCGTCAGCTAAAAACTTTTGGAACACGGCTATGGCCTATTTTGCCGATGATCAGACAACCGGCACCCAAATTACCAGAGTCCAGCTTCAAGACATGGGAAAACTTTCCGCCGAGCCCAATATTATCGGCAATCCGACCATCACAGATAATAAAGGCTTAATTATATTGGTAAACCCGACATTTACCTTCAAGGGCTCGGGGAGGGTATATACGCTGCATACCGACGGGTCTATTTCCAGTCCATAGTTCTCCCATACAACTCCTTGACTTGAAAAGGGGCAATTTTAATGCCCGCCGATCAACCAATGCTTTAAATGGCGCAGACGATTAATAAGAGGACTTTAATGATAAAATCGCAACGGTGTGTCTTTATACGTGCTGTGAAAAATTTTCGGACCCACAGCGATTCACTCAAAAAACCCTTGACAGAAACGAAGCGTGTTTCATATTAACCAACCGAGCGTTTATTCGACATTCATTTTTTGTTTTTTCCGGCATTAAAACGCATCAAGGAGAGTTGTCGATATGAGTCAATCCTCGAATGCCGGCCAAAAAGGAAAAACCGTTGCGGTGGCTCTTTTGACGGCCGGCGTTGTTGTTCTGGTGGTGTTGTTGGTCTGGTTTATTCATTTCAGACTACGTTACGCTGTTTCCGATGCGGTTTTTATCAGGACCGACTCTCTGGCGACCCTCGGATTTGACCGGGTCAGCGGACGGATACTGAAAATGAAGAAAAAAGAGGGCGACCCGGTTCAACAGGATGAGATCATCGCACGAATCGATGATGAACCCTATCGTCTCGAAGCCAAGCGATTGGAATCGGAAATCCGGGCGACACATAAAAAACAGGAGGAACAAAAGCTACTGCTTGAGCGGCTTCGAAAAGAGACCGCATTGAATATAAAAATCGCCGCTGCCAAGGTGATTCAGCTCAAAAAACAAAAACAAGCCATGGACGCAAAAGCGGCGAGCATACAGGCGCTCATTAATCAACTGGATCGAGACCGGAAACGTTTTGAGGCGCTTTACAAAGCAAAGGTCGTTGCCAAACAAAAAGCTGAAGACATCAGCACCCGGCTTTCTGTTCAGGGCGCCGAAAAAAAAGCGGTTATTGAAAATGGCACGGCCATTGAAGCATCCATAAATTCAGCCCGGCTCGATGTTTTGCTGGCCGAAGCAAAACAAACACGAATCAAGGAGGTGCAGCAATCCATCCAGTCATTGTCCGAATCGATAAAGGGGCTTACTGCGGCCTTGGAAAACGAACAAAGAAATATTGCCGCATGCACGCTCAGAAGCAGCATTGACGGCCGTGTGGCAAAACAGTTTGTCAGTCCGGGCGATATCGTTTCGCCGACGAGTGCGATATATGCAGTGCTGGATCCGAAAAGTCTCTATGTTGTTGCACTGCTGGAAGAAAACAAGCTCAAAGGCGTCACTTCGGGTGATACTGTCAATATAACGATCGATGCGTATCCGAATCAAAAATACAAGGGGGTCGTCCGTCACGTGCTTCCCGCGTCCGCTGCAACTTTTGCCCTTGCGCCCCGTGATATATCGGCAGGTGAATTCACCAAGGTGGCACAGCGCATACCGGTGCGTATCGATATCACCAAAGGTGATATCAGTATGCTGCGGATCGGCTTGAGCGGGGAAGTGGAAATCCGGCGGGAAGGGGTCTGATGGAGACGCCGTCAACAGATCTTCCGATTTATCGCACCATTTCTCGCGGCCGGCGGACCTTTTTGACCATCATCGTCATGACCGGCGCATTTATGGCCATTTTGGACACGACCATCGTGGTCGTCGTGATTCCAAAGATGATCGGTCCGCTCTCCACGGATCTTTATGGCATCCAATGGGTCATCACGTCATACATGACCGCTGCAGCGGTTGCCCTCTTGCTGACACACAATCTTACCCATGTGGTCGGGCTCAAGCGTCTTTTCGCGACCGGGCTTGTTCTTTTTACCGTTGCGAGCACCCTTTGCGGCATGGCCGGGACCCTGGGGGACATGATCGCTTCCCGAAGCCTCCAGGGAATCGGCGAAGCGTTTATCATGGCATCGGCCCAAACCATATTATTTTCGATTTATCCTCCGGAAAAACAGGGCCTGGCCATGGGCATCTATGCCATGGGAGTGAGTTTCGCGCCTTCGCTGGGACCGACTGTCGGCGGATGGATTACTCAGAATTTGAGCTGGCGCTGGGTGTTTTATATCAACCTGCCGGTGGGCGCGTTAAATTTCGTCGCGGCCCTTTCCTTTTTGCCCCTGATGATGACGCATAAGGTGCGTCCTAAATTTAATTTCATCAGTTATTTATTTATGGGGATATTTACTGTTTTTCTCCTGATCATTCTGTCAAAGGGACAACAGCTCGGCTGGCTTCAGTCCTCCCTCATCGGCTTGCTCGCCATAGGTGCGGTCATGGCCTTGATGCTTTTCATGATTTCGGAAATATCTTCCGGCCATCGACTCATCGACCCGGCCATTCTAAAAAACAGGACATACATGCTGTCCATGGGGTTTTATTTTTTCGTCATGGGACTATGCATCTATCAATTTTTATACCTTCTCCCTCTTTTTTATGAAAATCTAAAGCAACTCGGAACATTTGCCACCGGACTTCACATGCTGGCCTTTGCGATGTTTATCGCCATCTTTTCTCCGGGTGCCGGTATATTGAGCGACCGGTTCGGATCACAACCCGTTCTGGCGCTAAGCTGCGTGATTTTTCTTTTTACCTGTTGGTATTTCATTCCATCACTGAACTACTACACCCCGTCTGTTAGGGCCGCTATTGTCACCATACCGCTGGGCATCGGCATGGGTTGTTTTTTTGCGCCGCTTTCCGCCATGGCCCTGGGACGTCTGGGGGATAAGACCGCTCTGGGGGTAAGCCTGATGCATTATCTTCGGTTTGTGGGCGGAGCCCTGGGCACGGCTGTCGCCACAAACATACTGGAAAAGAGCCAGGCGATTCATCTCGAAGGGATCAGTATCATGCAGAACTATGGGTATGTCCGCCGGTTTTTGGATTCACTCAACCCGCGTTTTTCCTCGCTGTTTACTCACGATGCCGCCATCGGGAAGGCTCATGTATTCTTGGGACGGGTACAGGATGTACAGGCCCTGAGCTTCGCATTTCAGGATACTTTCCGGCACAGTTTTATATTTTCGCTCATCGGCAGCTCTTTTTTAGTCTTGATTCTTGTGGATGAAAAAATAAAGAAATCAAGGACGGCTATGGGCAAAAAATATATGAAAGAACCGGCAAGCTAAAACGGCGGCGTCAGATTTAAGAATCGATTCACTTTTGGATTAATCATGAAAGGAGAAGAACATGAAACTGCCGGAGTATATCACTGCCGATGAAGTCAAAAGAGTCTGCAATGAAATTGGCTTGCGGGACTGGTCCAAAATCACGGATCCAATTGTTTCAGAGGGAGAAGCATCCACGATTCTCAAAATTGTGAATACCAAAGGGATGGATATTCCCCGTGAGACTTTTCAAAAAGGTTTAGAAGTTGAGCTTGAACATGGAACAAGATTTGAGGATGCAAATGTAACGAACAACCACCCGATCTTGACAGGCATGATCGTAATCGCACATCTCAAAGAGACGATGGACTATTATGAAAGAATCGATGTCGCTGAAATGGAAGGCGACCTATTGAAGGCGATTCTGTCTCGAAATCTCGAGAAAATACAATCAAAGTATAAAAAACTCATCCAAGCCCAGAACTTGCTGAATCAATCGGTTGCCGACCAATTGAAGAAACATACCTAACTGCTAAAAGGATAAATCTGTCAGACCCATTTCAAATCCCATTTCAAGTAAAAGGAGGATTTGGCTATGGCAAAATACAAAATATTGAGCATAGACGGCGGAGGTCTGCGCGGATTGATTACTGCGCGGCTATTACACCGCCTGAACAACGCACCCGAAATTTCCGGCTGGCTGAATGAAGTGGATCTTTATGCAGGAACTTCCACCGGCGGAATCCTGGCATTAGCGCTTGCTTTTGGAAAGTCCCCCGATGAAATATGCCATCTTTACAAGGATAAAGGACAGAAAATATTTGACGACAGCATTTGGGACGATATCCGCGATTTGGGCAAGACCATCGGAGCTGACTACGACAACAAAAACCTGAAGACAGAGTTGAAAAGAATCTTCGGATCTACAAAGCTATCAGAGATTTCAAAGAAAGTCGTCATTCCGACATTTGATTTGGATAATGAAGCAGCGAATCCCACCGAGCGAACCTGGAAGCCAAAAATTTTTCATAATTTTAGAGGTAACGATTTTGACGGCGACGCGCTGGCTGCCAATGTTGCGCTATACACAAGCTCTGCACCCACTTACTTCCCGTCTGCAGATGGATACATAGACGGCGGCGTCTATGCAAACAATCCGAGCATTATCGCAATCGCCCAGGCCATATCCCAGCGTAACGACGTTTCGGATCGCGCCCAATTGGAAGACTTGGTCATGCTTTCCGTGGGTACCGGCGTCAGTCTCACCTATATCAAAGGGAAGAATCTTAACTGGGGATATGCTCAATGGATAAAGCCATTGATTAATGTGCTCATGGACGGCGTGGCTGGAATATCCGATTACCAAGCCAGAGAACTTTTGGCCGACCGTTACCATCGTCTTCAAATCGTATTTGATTCAACGGAAACGATTCCCATGGATTCAGTCGGCAAGCTCGATCGTATGGATGAAATCGGCTCAGGTTATGATATTTCCAGTACCGTTCAATGGATCAATGAGATTTGGCGTTAACCTGGAATAATCCACATCGCCGACAATTCAATTCACCCAACTATGCACATTATCTTATTAAAAATAAGGCAGATATTAATAACGCATTTGCAGTGAAATAACTTTTCTTGACAATCGGCCGGGGGCCGAGTTAGGGTTTGTTATGGTTGGATTGACATAACGGACCGTGGCTTGCCCCGCACCGAGCGGTAGGGCGTTGCATCAAGGGCAAAGCATCGGAGTATTGGCACCCGGAGCAAGGAAACCGCTCCGTACAGATTAATGGTCTTTCTTACAGGTATTGGCAATCGATGAAGGAGAGATTATGAAGAAAATCGGACTTATTAAAAAAACGACGCTGGTTCTGCTCTTGGGTTTTGTTTTCGTTTGTTTTATTGCCTTTCCATCTTCGGCTCAAAACAGGGGACAAGTGATTATCTTTCATGCCGGTTCTCTGTCCATCCCCTTTAAACAAATGGCTGAAGCGTTTACCAAAAAGTATCCGAATGTGCAGGTGCTCAGGGAGGCGGCCGGGTCACGAATCTGCGCCAGGAAGATCACGGATCTGAAAAGGCGGTGTGATATCATGGCCTCGGCCGATTATTCGGTTATCGATACGCTGTTGATCCCGAAGTATGCGTCCTGGGATATCCACTTTGCCACCAATGAAATGGCCATCATGTACCGGCCGAATTCAAAATATGCCCATGAAATCAACAGCAAGAACTGGTACGATATCCTCTTGAAAAAAGGGGTGGAGTACGGCCATTCCGATCCCAACGCTGATCCGGCAGGCTATAGAAGTCAGCTCGTTTGGCAGTTGGCCGAAAAATACTACAAAGTCCCGGGGCTTTATAAAAAACTGATAGCCGGTTGCCCTTTGCAGAATGTTCGCCCCAAAGAGACGGACCTGATTCCTCTTGTGGAAGCGGGTCAGCTCGACTATCTGTTTATCTACAAGTCCGTCTGTGAGCAGCATCATATGCCGTTTGTCGCACTTCCGGCTCAAATTAACCTGGGGTCACCCGCTTATGCAGATTTTTACAAGCAGGCGATGATCAGGATTTCAGGGAAAAAACCCGGCGCCTTTGTTGAAAAAAAAGGAGCGCCGATGGTCTACGGCATAACGATCCCCAAAAATTCGCCGAACAAAGCGTGGGCGATCAAATTTCTATCTTTTGTCCTGGGGCCCCAAGGACGAGACATCATGGAGAAAAACGGGCAGCATGCGATTTATCCGGTAAAACTGTCGGGAGATGCGGGTCAGTTGCCTCCCGCCATAAAGCAACTAGTTAAATGAGGAATTTCAGAATCGTTATATCCGGACTGAGCGGGATTTTGGTTCTGATCATCGTGATTCCCCTGGTCAGGATGGTCGTGAGCGCGGATCCAGGAGTCTTGCGATCCACCATCAGCGATCCGGAGGTCATCCAATCGATCCTGTTGACTCTGCGAGCGGCCTTGTGGGCAACCCTGAGCTGTATTCTGTTCGGCGTTCCGCTGGCGTATGCCCTGGCCCGCTGGAACTTTCCGGGAAAGACCATTGTCCAGGGCATCGTCGACCTGCCGGTGATGATTCCCCATACCGCTGCCGGAATTGCTTTGCTGATGGTTTATGGACGTGAATTTTTTCTAGGCAAGGCTTTTGGCCTTGTCGGCATCAGTTTTATGGGCACGGAGTCCGGCATCAGCCTTGCCATGGCATTCGTATCACTGCCATTTCTGGTCAACGCGGCCCGGGACGGATTTCTGAGTGTCGATCCGCGCCTGGAACGCGTCGCCCGGACCCTTGGAGCTTCACCGTGGCAGGCGTTTTTCAAGGTCAGCCTGGCGCTCTGCTGGCGGTCAATCCTCTCAGGAGCGATTATGATGTGGGCCCGGGGAATTGCCGAATTTGGAGCGGTCATCGTGCTGGCTTATCACCCGATGATCGCCCCGGTTTTGATTTGGGAGCGTTTGGAGAATTACGGTCTCAAATATGCAAGCCCCGTAGCGGTGATTCTGATCCTCCTTTGTCTTCTCATTTTCTCCGGATTGCGCTGGCTGTCCAGACAAAAAAAGGAGGTATAGATGCTCAGACTTGAAGGGATAAATGTCAGGCTGGGCGAATTTCGACTCCGTGATATCTCCCTCCATGTCAGGGCCGGAACCTACCTGACGCTTCTGGGTTCCACAGGTACGGGTAAAACCGTGCTGCTCGAAACCATCGCCGGGGTGCACAGGCCCGGCAGCGGACGCATCCATATCAATGGCCGGGATGCAACGCGCCTGGCACCCGAAGAAAGGCATCTGGGTATCGTCTATCAGGATTACGCCCTGTTTCCGCATCTCACGGTTTTCCAGAACATTGCTTTCGGGATGCGTCTGAAAGGTGCGCCGGAACGGAAAATCAAAGTGGCCGTTGAAGAAATGGCCGGTTTTCTTGAAATCAGCCATTTGCTCAAAAGGCGACCTGGCCGGCTTTCCGGAGGAGAGCGCCAACGGGTGGCCTTGGCCCGGGCCTTGGTGATGGAGCCTTATGTGCTGCTCCTCGATGAACCGTTGAGTGCCCTTGACCGTGTGACCCGCAGCCGCATTCAAAACGAATTGAAAAGGATTCACACCCAACTCGGCGTAACCATTGTTCATATCACACACGATCTCGCGGAAGCCTTCTTCCTGGCCGATCGCCTGGCCGTCATGAAAGACGGGCGCATCCTGCAAAATGGGACACTGGAAGAGGTGTGCAGACATCCCAACAGCCGAAGCGTCGCCGAACTGGTGGGTATTGAAAACCTCATCGACGCAACGGTCGAGAATACCCGGCTGGTCACGGCATTAGGCGATGTGAATCTGCAACGGGTTCGTGCGGGCAGAGACGATCTGCCCGACCGGGTCTGCCTGACCTTGCCGGGCTGGAGCATCGAGCTCTTTCCTGCCGGGGAACCGCAGGATTATGTCTGGCAGGGAAACCTGAGTATTTCCGGTGTTTACCCGATGAACGGCACCGGCGTGCTTGAGGTGACCCTGGTCCATGATGACGGGAAAAGCCTGAAAACCTATCTTTCACGGCGCGAAGCCAAAGCCATGTCCGCAAATCTGAAAATCGGCGCCACCGTTCCCGTCGGTTTTCTTGGAAAAGGGGTTCACTGGGTGCCCGAAGAAATATCCATAAAAAATTCTCCGATTTAAATGGTCTTGATATCGATGATGACATCGCTCGAGAATCTGTAAAAGAAATTAAAGACTTAAGCGCAACGATGCAGCGTTGTCTTCATGAGGAAGAGGTGACACCGATCTTCGGAAAAAATATGGATTTGAAAAATTTAGAAAAAGCGTTAACATCTTTTATGGACGAGGACATCCCTGTTTC
>JBAUWG010000567.1:0-1900 GCA_049583675.1 Desulfobacterales bacterium
TGGGTAATCGACTCATCGATGGGTTTGGGCGCATGGGCCAGTCCGCACACAAAAATGCCGTCCGTGGCAAAATCCACCGGCCGAAGCTTCACGTGCGCTTCGGCAAAAAATCCGTCGGCGTTCACCGGCACCTTGTAAAGCTGCACCAAGGGGTTCTCGGCTTCCGGCACCACCGCCGACGCCAGCACCAACAGATCCGGCCGGATATCCATCACCCGTCCCAGCACCCGGTCCGTAAAACTCACTTTGAGACCGTCGCCTTCGTTGACCACCTCAAGGCCTTTGTCGAAATCGTACCGGATAAATCCGATCCCCGCCGTCCTCGCCTCACGGTAAAGATCTTCACGCAGTCCATAGGCCCGCATATCCCGGTACACGATAAACACATCCATCTTCGGATTGATCGCTTTCAGTTCCATTGCGCTCTTGATGGACTGGGTGCAGCACACCTTCGAGCAGTACGGCCGCTCCGGGATCCTCGACCCCACGCACTGGATAAATACCGCCGTGCCCGTCTGTTCCAGCAGCGGGTCCTTGTCGACGAACCGCTGCTGGAGCTCAAGCCCCGTTACCACCCGCGGATCCTTGCCGTATAAATACCCCTCGGGCTTATACTCCGACGCCCCGGACGCGATGATCGTCACCCCGTGCTCGATCACTTTGCTCCCGCCGTTTTGGTGCACGGTCGTCTTGAAATTCCCCACAAACCCGTCCACCTGCGTAATCTTTGCGCCTAAAAATACCTCGATGTTTTCGTCCGACTGAACCGCATCGGTCAGTTCCGTCAAATATCCTTGAATGTCTTCTCCCCGCCAGGTCTCGTGAAGCTGACGCGCCCGGCCCCCCAATACATCCGCCTTTTCCACCAGAGTCGTGCGATACCCCTGCACCGACATGTTCCGGGCCGCCGCCATCCCGGCCACGCCACCGCCGATCACCAGCGCCGACTGCGTGATCCCCATGGTCGATTCTTTCAGCGGCTCCAAAAGCCTGGCCTTGGCCACCGCCATCCGAACAATGTCTTTGGACTTCTCCGTGGCTTTCTCCGGATCGTCTTTGTGGACCCAGGAACACTGGTTCCGGATGTTTCCCATCTCGAACAGGTACTTGTTGATCCCCGCATTGATCAGCGTCTCCTGAAACAGCGGCTCGTGCGTCTTGGGCGTGCACGCCGCCACCACCACCCGGTTCAAACGGTGTTCCCTGATCACCTCCGTCATCTTGTCCTGGGTGTCCTGGCTGCAGCTGAACATGTTCTCTTCCGCATGCGCCACCCCCGGAAGACCCTTGGCAAACGCCACCACCGCCGGCACATCCACCGTCCCGGCAATGTTGGTCCCGCACCGGCACACAAACACCCCGATCCGCGGCGGCTCTCCACGAACATCCGTTTCCTCGGGAATCTCGCGGGTCCTGGTCAATGTCCACCGCACATCCGAAAGCCGGCTCCCCGCCATCCCCGCTGCCGCGCTCGAATCGATCACCGACGTCGGAATGTCCTTGGGTCCCTGAAATATGCCGCACACATAGATCCCCGGCCGCGAGGTCTCCACCGGTGAAAAACTCCCGGTCTCGGCAAAGTTGTAACGGCTCAGCGCGATCCCCCATTTTTGGGCCTGTTTGGCCGTCGCCTCCGACGCGCTCAGCCCCACCGACAGCACCACGATGTCGAATTCCTCCTCCACGCGCCGGCCGGCCTCGTCCACGTACCGGATCACCTGCATCCCGGTGTCTTTGTTTTCCACTACATTCGCCACCCGGGATTTCACGAACCGAATCCCCGATTCTTCCCTGGCCCGATTGTAATACCGCTCGAAATCCTTCCCGAACGTCCGCATGTCGATGTAAAACACCGCTGCGTCCAACCCGTTGCTGCTGTGCTCCTTGGCCAGCATGGCCT
>JBAUWG010000568.1:0-6722 GCA_049583675.1 Desulfobacterales bacterium
GGCCAACATTTTTTCTACCCATGCCGGAGAGCGGCGTCAACTTATCCCTTGACCACGCCGATAGGTCTTATCCGGGCCACTTTTTTTGAAATTCCGGCTTCATGCACCACCTCAACCACTTGGGAAATATCTTTGTACGCCTCCGGGAGTTCTTCAGCCAAGGTGGATCTGCCGGTCCATCGGACATAGATGCCTTTATCTTCGAGCTCGCGATTGATGGCCCGTCCCTTGCTCGCCTTTTTGGCCGCCGTTCTGCTCAGCAGCCGTCCGGCGCCGTGGCAGGTGGATCCGAACGTTTCTTCCATGGCTTTATGCGTACCCACGAGTACATATGAAGCCGTCCCCATGTCTCCGGGAATGATGACCGGTTGTCCGGTATGCTGAAATTCGCTGCAAAGCGCTTCGTGACCGGGTGGAAAAGAGCGTGTCGCGCCTTTTCGATGAACACAAACCATCTGTTTTTCCCCGTCGATAACATGGGTTTCTTTTTTGGCGATGTTGTGACAAACGTCATACAGCAGTTTCATGCCCAGATCTTTGGGGCCCAGGCCTAAAATCTTTGAGAAGACTTCGCGGGACCGGTGCATCAAAATCTGCCGGTTGGCCCAGGCGTAATTCGCGGCACACGCCATGGCATTATAATAGTCCATGCCTTCCCGGGATTGAATCATGGCGCAGGCAAGCTGGCGATCCGGAAGGTCAAATCCGAGCTTTTTAACGTGCTTGGACATGAAGGCCAGAGAATCGTCACAAATCTGATATCCCAGCCCCCGCGACCCCGAATGGAGCATCAGGGTCACCTGATCTTCAAAAAGCCCGAACACCCGGGCTGCATCAGGTTCGTAGATGGTTTCGACGACACCGATTTCCAGGAAGTGATTTCCTGAGCCAAGGGTCCCGAGCTGATTTTTTCCCCTTTCCAGCGCTCTCCGGCTGACAAGATCCGGGTCTGCGTTTTCCATGCAGCCGCCGTCTTCCGTATATTCCAGATCCGTCGGCTCTCCCAGACCATGACTTATGGCCCATCGACTGCCGTTTTTAAGGACCTTTTTTTCTTCAGCAAAGGAGAGTTTTATCGGTCCTGTGGAGCCGACACCCGAAGGAATATTGTGGAAAAGGGCATCGATCAGCGTCCTTAGCTTTGGCCGCAATTCTTGTTGCACCAGTGACGTGACGGCCAGACGAACCCCGCAGTTAATATCGTAACCCACTCCGCCCGGAGAGATCACCCCCGAATTCCAGTCAAAAGCAGCCACGCCGCCGATGGGAAACCCGTACCCCCAGTGCATATCCGGCATGGCCAGAGACGCTTTTAAAATACCGGGAAGCGTGGCGACATTGGCCACCTGTTTTAATGGCTCGTTCCGGTTATCGCCTTTGAGCATCGATTCGGTTGCGTAGACGATTCCCGGTACCCGCATGGCCCCGGTTTGGGGAACTTCCCAGCGGTATTTGTCTATTTGTTTGATGGGTATGGTCATTTAAGGTCTCGAGAGACCTTTGAAAAACGCTCCCTTTTGCCCAATTCCGGCGTTAGGCGAAAATTTTAATCCTCGAAATACTGAATGTATGTCTGTGGTTGAAATTTTCGCCTGCCTTGGACTTGAACAAAATTGAACATTTTTCAAAGGTCTCGTTGTTTGTGTTGTTTAATAAAATGTATCATTTCATAGATGATATGGCAATCAGATTAGAAGCCGTCTAAAAAAGTCTTTTCGTCCGATATCGGCGTTGAGTCTTCGTCTCAAGTCCTCAACATACTTGAGTATGTCTGCGGGTTGATCCTCGGTCTCGTCTTCAGTCTTCGCCTAAAGGCTACGCCGGACAAGTGATCTCGACCGAAAATCCTAATTTTGAGATGGCTTCTATATATCGAAAATAATGCCGGCCTCCCATCCCGAAGGGCTGCTTTTAACATAGACCTGGTGATAGGTCACCGCTTTGATTTCAATTTTGATGATATGACGATCCAAGTCATAGGCATCATAACAGATTTTTGCGGAAAGTTTTTTTTCGGAAAGGGATAAAATTTCTACGGATTTGACCAGCCTTTTTTTGCCGTTCCACCAGTACAAAACCTCTCTGAGCCAGTTGACCATCAAATCGGGCCAGTCATCCCCGAAGACCGTTATCATGCGAGAATCATTGCCGCTTAGCGCCTTTGTTTCCGTGAGAACGTCGAACAATGCCAAAGCAGCGTTGCTAAAAAGCTCCCGTTCGTTAGAACCAAATACTCGTATGCCGAAATCGGCGGTATGATCAATCAATTCGTATTTTGCTTTATCCTCTTTACTCTTTTCTATTTTCTCTTTCCCTTTTTCTATCAAAGGATTATCTGTCCGGTCTTTTCCGTGCTGTATCCGCCCAGGGCTCCAACCTGCTTTTTGAACTTTTTCGAATGGATGGTATCCAGAAGGATCTGAATGTTTTCAGATCCAAAAAAGTGTTCCGGAATAATCAGATCATACTGCTCCGTAACCACCGGAATGAAATCGAGGCCGAGCGCTTTGGCGGCGGCATAAATGCCCAGCGTCACATCCGCAGTACCGCTCTGAACCGCCACGGCCACCGACATGTGGGTAAATTCTTCATTTTCGTATCCAATGACATCGGATGGGTCGATGCCCAGTTGTCTGAGTCGAAAATCCAGAAGAATTCGGGTGCCGGAGCCTGCCTGACGATTGATAAACCGGATGTCCTCGCGACAAAGATCTTCGATACCTTTGAGGGATTTGGGGTTTCCCCGGGGCAGGATGAGTCCCTGGTCTCTCAGCACGAGATGGACCAGTTTTACTTTCATGTCCGGCAGATATTTTTTAATGTAGGATATATTGTAGGTTCCGTCTTCCGTATCGAGAAGGTGGGAACCGGCCAAATGGCAGCCGCCCTTTTTAATGGCCATGAGACCGCCCATGCTGCCGACATGACTCGAAGACAGGGTGAGGTTTTTTTGTCCGACACGAATCTGGTTGGCCAGCACGTCCAGTGTGTTGTCATGGCTTCCCACCACAACGATGGTATTCCGAATCGAAGAGAGCGGGCGTAAAAGTTCGGCGTCGACGGGTTCCTGAGGATTTATCCCTTCCAGATTTTTCGGTACCCGGATGATGCCGTCCGCTTCGGTCAAGGTCGTGATGCAGCCGGCGCCTCTGGGAAGCGGTATGGCCACAATTTTATCGCCCACCGCTCCGAGTTTTACCCGTATAAATTCTTCCAGTCCGAGCTTGGAAGCGATTTTCCGGGTGGGTTCCACTTGAACTTTCGGCCGTTCCTTTTCAGATTGGCCCAGCATAAAGGATATCAAAGGTCCGACAAACTGTTCAAAAGCAACAATGGCGGATACCGGATACCCCGGTATCCCGAAGACCGGCTTTTTTTTGATGTCACCGATTAACACCGGTTTCCCGGGCATGATGGTCACGCCGTGAACCAATACTTCACCCAGTTCATCCACCGCATGGTGAGTATAATCCCTTGACCCGGCGGACGAACCGCCCACCGTCAATACCATGTCGACGTCGCTGTTCACGGCATTCAAGACGGTTGTTTTAATTTCCATGGGATCTTCGGCGATCATATCGTGCCGGATAAAGGCGCCGCCGCAAGATTCGATCAGTTTTCCCAGAACAAAGGAATTGGTTTCAATCACCTGACCGGGCAAAAGATTTTCAACGGCTGTTTCACGCCAGTCGACAAGCTCGGACCCTGTTGGAATGATCAGCACTTTGGGTCGGACCAAGACCGGGACTTTAAAAATGCCGCCTGAAAGCAGGGCTCCCACACAATACGGGGTGATGACATGATATTGGGGAAAGAGAAGCTCGGTGGCCACAATATCTTCGCCAACTTTCCGAACGTTCTGCCAGGGGAATGCCGGCGCCTCGATTTCGATCCGGTCCTGGTCGAGGACATGGACATACTCGATCATGATCACCGTATCGGTGCTCTCCGGCATGACATGGCCGGTGTTGACATAGAAAGCATTTTTGCCGATGCGCAATTCCTTTGGCCGTGTTTCGGAGGCGCCGAAGGTATCTGCCGCCTTAACGGCGATACCGTCCATGGCGGACAAATGAAAATTGGGCGAGGAGATTACGGCCAATGCCGGTTCAGCCAAAACCCGGCCCACTGCATCAGGCACGGAGACCATTTCTTTGGAAATCGCTCTGTCAATAAAAAACCGCTTAAAGAGAATCCCACGCGCCTCTTCCAGGGTTTTCATGTTTAAATAAATATTGCGTTTAGGGTTCATTTTCTTTTCTTTCTAATTTACAGGGTCGGGACAGGTAAAATTTTTTTGATTCTAAAAGTTTGATTTGGTGTCCGTTCAGAAATGGTAGATTTCGGTTCAGGGCAAGGCCGCAGCCCTGTGCCGAAAGCTGCCGTTTCTGAACGGACACCCATTAAATGGGAATGACTTCGACCTGAGCCCCCTTATCAAGTCCTTCGGCATTCAATCCGATCTCGATCAACCCATCGGCTTTCACCATGGTATTGATGAGTCCCGATTTACCAAGGATGGGTTCGGCCCACAGCATGCCGTCTTTTAGGAACAATTTTACGCGAACGTAGTCGGCCCGGCCCTGGGTGGATGAAACGTTTCTGCTAAGTTGTGCCATAGGATTGAAATGTTTTTTGTGCCCGGGCAAAATGCCGGCGATATGTTCGATAAACGGTTTGACGACAATTTCGAAGACCACCATGGTCGAGGTCACCTGCCCGGGCAGCCCCCAAATGGCCCGGCGTTGAGACCTGGCAAGAATCGTGGGTTTCCCCGGGCTTATGGAAATGCCGTGAACAAGGATTTCGGATTCAGGAAGGGCCGAGAACACTTCGATGGTGTAATCCCGGGCGCCCATGGAACTTCCTCCTGATATCAAAACCATATCGGATTGTCTCAGGGCGGTGTTGCATTTTTCGATAAGATCGTCGAAATTGTCTCTCACAATGCCGTAGGTCATTGGAACCGCGCCGGATTTTTGTACCAATCCTGCAAGCGTATAAGTGTTGATATCGCGAATCATCCCGGGTCCGGGGATTTCCTTGATGGATACCACTTCATCGCCGGAAGAAATGATGCCGATGACCGGCTTTTTATAGACCGCGACCTTTTCTATGCCAAAGGCGGCCAATAAGCCGATATCCTGAGATCTGATCTGTTTTCCGGCCGGCACCAGAACGGCCCCATTTTTGAAATCTTCTCCTTTTTCAAGAATGTTTTGCGCCGGCGCAACACTTCGGTAAACTTCTATGGTTGTTTTATCGATGGCTTCCGTGTGTTCGATCATCACCACGCTGTCGGCACCCTTTGGCAGCATGCCGCCGGTTGAAATTCCGGCAGCCTCACCGGCGCTGATGGAAAAATCAGGGATTGCGCCCATGGGAACGGAACCGATAACGGTCAGATACGCCGGGTTTGATTCCGAAGCGCCAAAGGTTGAAGCGGCGCGGACAGCATACCCATCCATGGTGGATCGCATAAAATTCGGAAGATCGACGTCAGCGTTCACATCTTGGGCAAGAATCCTGTCCATGGCGTCGACAAGGGGGATGTCTTGGGTTTCAACCTTCGGAAAGCGCGTCGCGTATCCCAGTACATTCCCCAGGTCGGTCACTTTGAAAAATTCTTTCATTTTGAAAAATTTCCATTTAAATATAAATTATAACACAAAATAAGTTTGCGTTCGCACCCTAATTAATATGTTGGCGGTTCATGTGTCAAGGCGTTGATGAAAAATGGGGACGCAAACTTTGATTTTAAGTTTTCTCCTTGAAAAAATAGGTGTTTTTCATTAAAGGACTTCATATGGGCTATGTTTTTGACTTTAATGATGCGATTTATTACGAAGAGCGGATGCACGATTCACGCAACAGGGTTGCCGTTGAACTTGAAGAACGCTTGATGTTTGATGCGCTCCGGCCCGGACGCGGTGAGAGTATTATCGATATCGGTTGCGGAACCGGCAGCGCGCTACTGACGTTTCTGGACCGGGGACTGAGGGTAACCGGTATTGACGCCTCACCTTATATGATCGACATTGCATCAAAAAAAGTTGGTCACCGCGCAGATATCCGCCGGGCCTTTGCAGAGGATCTTCCTTTTGAGGATAATTCCTTTAACTATGCCTGTCTTATCACCACCCTTGAATTTGTCGAAGATCCGAAAAAAGCCCTTGAAGAAGCCTGCCGGGTAACGAAAGATAAAATATTTCTGGGAGTCCTTAACCGTTATGCGATCAAGGGGGTTCAACGGCGCATCAAAGGGGTTTTTACGCGAACCATCTATAATCACGCCCATTTTTTCAGCATCTGGGAGCTTAAGGGTATCATTCGCTCACTATTGGGAGACGTGCCCGTATCTTGGAAAACCATATGCCAGTTCTCAGCATCTCCGGGTCGGATCACCGGCAGACTCGAACAATATTCGCTGATACAAAAATGCCCCTTCGGTGCATTTATCGGCATGGAAGTTACCCTTGTTCCCCGCTTCAGAACCAGACCCCTGACCGTGCCATATAAAGCCAAACACACCACCGGTGAGGTGCCGGGGTGATTAATCTCAAAACTTAAAACTTATGGAACACAGATGACACAGATTATGCGGATTTTCGCGGATCATATAGAAATTTAGGGGGCTCGTGCGGCGCTAGCGCCTGCGCTACGCGTGGCCACAATGGTGAGCGGACGAACCAACTTGAATATCTGTGCAGATCCGTTAAATC